>JAPWUZ010000127.1 GCA_028275265.1 Armatimonadota bacterium
CTTCCTACTGTCGGGAGACCAGCTCAGGCTACCGCAGGAGGTCACCTCGCTGGTCAGCCGTTTTGCCTCGCCGGTTTTCGCGTCAGCGACCCAAACCTGATAGTACTCGCCGTCAAAGTAGCCTGCACCGTCCAGCCTGTAGAACGGGCGTGTGATGATGCGGGGCGGGGTGGAGAACCCCGTCTCCTTGCGTTCTTTTGCCGCCTGCTCGCGCCACGGTTCGGGCGTCAGGCGAAAGGTGAATGCCACCTTCGTGCCGTCTGGCGACCAGACAATCTCGCCGATGCTACCCTCTTCCAGTGAGGTCAGCGCGCGCGCTTCACCGCCGTCCACCGGTATCAGGAATATCTGTGTCTTGGGCTTCTGGCGGTTGCTGACGAAGGCGATAGTTTTGCCATCCGGCGACCAGCGCGGCTGGCTGTCGGCGACCTCGCCACTGGTGAACTGGCGCACCTCACGCGTGCGAAGGTCGCACAGATACAGGTGGCTGAAGTATTTGTTCTTCTCGCGGTCAGCGTTCTTCACCACGCATACGACGCGCTCGCCGTCGGGCGAAATCTGCGCATCGCTGACCAGCCGAAGCCGAAACAGGTCATCGATTGTGATAGGTCTGGGCATGTTCACACTCCTGGATATCACGGGTTGGTCGAAGGAATCTTCGGCGGGGTCGTGATGAAACCTTCTGGGGCGAACAGAGGGTAAAATAAGGGTGAAGAAAGGGGTCACCATCGGCACAATTCCTCATGGAGCGCAACTTTTTGAACGTATTTGGTGTCTAATAAGAAATGAAGGAAACGAGGAGGTCGTTCCAAATGCGCTGGAGAACAATTGCGGCTATTGTAGCGTTATCTGTTTGCGCGGTGGTGTCACTGTGGGCACAGCCGGAACCCGGCGAGCCTCAACCTCCGCCGGAGCCACCGGTGGATGTGCCTTCGGAGCCTGTCATGCCACCTCCGCCACCTGCGGAGTTGCAGCCGCCTGTGGAACAGCCCCGGCAGCAAATTCGCCAGCCGGGTCAGCAGGCTGGCAGTAACGTGCGGCAGGTGCTGGAGAGCATCGCGGAGCGGTTCAAACTGCAGGTAGTAGTGGACCCGCTGTTGCAGGCGCGTGTGACACCCCCAGCTCAAGCCAACAGCGCGCAGGCAGCCCTGGACGCAGTCGTCAAGCAAATCCCCGGTTCGGCATGGCGCAAGGTGTACCTGCGTGCAGACATGGAACTGCCGGCTTCCGAGACGCTGGTCAACTGGGTACGCACCCTCGTGAATCTGGAGGCGCAGGGGTTGATTATCGCGGATGCCAGCAGCAACCGCATTACCTCGTTCGTGCGCAACGTGACTGTCTCGCCGGATTTTGAGCAGCAGCTGGGTCAGATGGTTCCGGCGTTCAAGACGCGACCGGTGTATGTGGTGTTCTACCAGCAGCCGATGTTAGCCCAGCAACAGCGTGCGGGGCAGCGACAAGGACAGGCGCGTGCGGAAGATTTGCTGGCGCTGGAGCAACAGCGGATGCAGCTATTTATGCAGATGTCTCCGGAGGAGCGGCAACGGGCGATCCGCATGGGCGTGCAGATGTTCATGAACATGGACCCGTCGGTGCGGATGCAGATGATGCAAGAAGGGATGCGGTGGTTCATGAACATGTCGCCAGAAGAGCGACAGATGCTGATACAACAGGGAATGCAGATGTTCCAGCAGATGTTCCAAGGACAGCCTCCCGGTCCGCCACCGGCACCCGGACGATAAAAATCGGGAAGGCGCGCCTGCGCCTTCCCTGACAGTTCGTGAGGAAGGGTGAAAAATGGTTCTGGCGATTGGCACGTCCTCGGAGGCAACACAGGAACTGGCATTGAACATGGTAGCACCGCTGGACGAGGACCTTTTACTGGTTCGTCGCTGCGGCGACGGGGATGCCGCAGCCTTCGAGAAGCTGTATCACAAGTATGTGCGACTGGTATACAGCGTCGTGTACCGGATGGTGCCCGGTGAAGAGGCACACGACCTGACGCAAGAGGTGTTTATCCGCGCGTTCAAGAACATCCGCTCCTTCCGTGGAGACAGCAGCTTTCGCGCATGGCTGTTGCGTATCGCGCACAACCTGTGCTGTAACCGCCTGCGTGACATGAAGCGAGAGAAAACCGATTCACTGGAAGAGATGGCGGAGCGAGAGAACGGCAGCTACGAGCCGGTTTCCGATGAGGACCTGCAGGCACACGTAGAGCGCGAGGAACTTCAGCGTAAAGTGCGAGAGGTGCTGGCTCGCCTGCCGGAAGATTACCGAACCATGCTGGTGCTGCGTGACTTCGAGCAGTTGACGTACGAAGAGATTAGCCACATTACCGGATTGACTATCGCCAATGTGAAATCGCGCCTGCACCGTGCGCGTTTGGCTTTTAAGCGTCTTTTTGAGCCTTATTATCAGGTGTACTATCAGGGGGTAGGTGAGTAACCATGCGTTGCGAAGAAGTACAGGAACGACTGAGCGCGCTGATTGACGAACAGCTGAGCCCGCAGGAGCACGAGCAGCTACAGCATCATCTGCACACTTGTGAGGCTTGCTTCCGGGAGTATCAGGAGCTGCGCCGGTTTGTGGAGTTCTGCCGACAGCTGGAAGCGCCAGATCCGAAAATCGACTTGTGGCGTGAGTTCCAGCCGATGCTCGCCGAAATCGTTGCCGAACAGAAGATACCCTTTGCGCAGCGGTTGCGCCGCCAGTGGAACCGTCTGGTGTCGCAGGTCTGTTACGGCATCATCCTGTTCCTGCAGGTGGTCACGTATCAGTTAACCATCACGCTGTCGCGTTACATCGTGGAACCTGAGCGCGCGGCGTACGGTCGCCCGGCACAGGGGTGATGACGGTGAGTATCGAAAGCGTGATCCAGTGGTTGCAAACACCTTATGCTACCGTGCTGCTCACCTTTATCGGGCTGGCTTTTCTGGTGACAGAGTTTTTGACCCGGCCGGTGTGGTCGTGGGTGGGCACGGTGGGCATGCTGTTTCTGGGGATGGTGTTTGTGGCTCACCTCTGGAGCGGCTCGCACTGGTGGGGTATGGTGGTGTTCGCGCTGGGCGCGGCACTGGTCATTGTGGAGACACACATCCTGCCCGGACGGGGAATCTTTGCGTTGATCGGCTTCCTGTGCATCTTCGCGGGCATGCGCGAGGCGATTATGATACAGTCGCACCCCCTGTTTGCTCTGCTGGTTTCCTCGATACTGACCCTGATGAGCATGGTGGTCTTCTTCGTCTATCTGCCCAAGAGCCATCTATGGCGCGAGATGCAACAGCGGATACAGATGTCCATGCCTGTCAGCTGGGAGGCTCAGCGCAAGCTGCTGGGCGCAGAAGGCGTTACGCTCACAGACCTGACGCCGGGGGGCACCGCGCGGATTGGCGATGTGAGCCTGCATGTGTTGACCGAGCAGGAGTTCTTACCCGCAAACACCCCTGTGCGTGTGGCAGAGGTGCGCCCCGACGGTGTGGTGGTCGAGCCGTTGAACAAGCCCACGCGCTCCGAAGTGGAACAGAGTTAAGCTCCTGCGCCTATCGGTAGTGCCTCGCCCAGAAGTGGAAGTGTCCCTGTAACCACGTTGCCGTCTCCATCATCGACGGTCCTTCGTGGATGATGTTTTGGCCTTTTTGCACCGAGCCTGCCACCACGTAGGGCGCAGGGTTCCACCGATGCCAGCCGCGTTCCTCAATCAGAGCGGCGATGTCCACCGGATACTCGGGTTCCGTGTGGAAAAGCAGTACATCGGGTCTCGCCATCTCTACCTGCGCCAGGTCCGGTGTAAAGTAGGCGCGGCGGTCTCGCCCGAAGATATTGTCTCCTCCGGCGGCTTCCACCAAATCGTGGATGAAGCTGAGCGCGCCCACCGTACGCATGTGCTTGCCAAACCACAGCTCGATGTACACGCGCGGTCGGCGCAACGGGGCAGACAGGTAGAGCGTCTGAAACTGCTGTTCCCAACGCTGGCGCAAACGGCGGGCAGACTCCACTTCGTTCAACAGCCCGCCCAACAGGTTCAGGTTCTCCATCACTCCACTGATACTGCTTGGCAGCGGCAGGGCGTATACCGGATAGCCCGCCTGTGCCAGCCGGATACCCAGCGTGCGCTGGATACCGGTGGTGAGCAGTATCAGGTCGGGTTTTATCTGCTGGAACATTGCTTCATCCGCGCGCAGGTAGTCCCCTGCTACGGGCAGATTGTTGGCTGGAATATAGCGGGAACAGTATGCGGAGATGGCAGCCACCCGATGTCCGCAACCCATCTCGAAAATGGTCTCGGTCAGGGACGATGCCAGACAGACGATACGCTGGGGACGTTCTGCCAGATCGATGTCCACACCCAAAGTTTCACAGAAGACTCGCATGAATCGCCTCCCTCTACCGTTTACCGCTCACAGTGTAGCAGTACTTGCGACGGTTGTAAACAGGCTGGTGCAGTAACGCGAGGGAGCAAGGTGGGATGCCCTGCGTGATACAGGCAAGACGTCAATGGGGGGATGAAGGCTTACAGCTCGCGCACCACACGGGCCGGCAGAGTCTGTCGCTCGGAAAGTATCTGCTCGACGCGCTCCTGCACCATCTGTTCCATCTGGGCATGAAGCGTTTCCAGCTCCTGCTGGAGTCGCTCTACCTTGTCCAGCAGTTCGAGAATAATCTCCACCCCGGCAAGGTTCACCCCCAGGTCGCGCGTGAGGCGCTGAATCTGGCGCAGACGCTCGATGTCCGCCTGCGAGTACAGGCGGTTTTTCTGGTTCACACGCTTGGGACGTATCAAGCCCATGCGCTCGTACATGCGCAGCGTCTGCGGATGCATATCACACAACCTCGCCGCCACGCTAATCAGATAAACCGGTTCGTGCTTGTCGCGAATGCTGTCTGCCATACGACATCCCCCCTTGATACCATTACACACGAGTCGTTGTTGCCGTGCCGTGCAGTTGCGCCAGCTGCTGTAGCAACTCGCGCTCGCGGGTGGTCAACGTGCGAGGCACGGTGATACGCGCCCGCGCATACAGGTCGCCATAGCCGCCGCCTTTCAAGCGAGGCATTCCCTGACCGGCGAGCCGAAACACCTGCCCGCTTTGCGTGCCGGCGGGCACTTTCATCGTCACACTGCCCTTGAGAGTGGGCACGCGCACCTCGCCTCCGAGCGCGGCGGTGGTGTAAGGTATGTCCACGTCCACGTACAGATCGTCGCCTTTACGCTCGAAGGTGGGATGCGGGCGCATCCTGACAATCAGGTACAGGTCGCCGCGTTGTCCACCGCGTCCGGTCAGCCCTTCGCCCGCGAGGCGGATTTTCGAACCGTCCTGCACCCCCGCAGGGATGCGCACCTCCAGCCTCTTGCTACGAGGTACTGTTCCTCTTCCGTGACAGTTGGAGCAGACCTGTCCCATGGTGAAGTAGCCGCTGCGTGTGCGTGCTGCTCCCGTACCGCCGCACTGTGGACAGGTGTCTTGCAGGGTCACGGACAGCGTTTTGGTTGCTCCGGTATACGCCTCTTCCAGCGAGACCTCTATCGGATACTCCACATCCAGCGAGGCACCGAATACTGTGTCGAAATCTGCCTCGGCGGTGCGGCTGCGCCCGAACGCATCGCCAAACAGCGTGGCGAACAGGTCACCCAACCCGCCGAAGCCGAAGTCGCGCAAATCCTGCCACCCGCCACCGCCGGAGAATCCACCAGGCTGCTGTTGCTGCTGCTCGCTGTAGTATTTCCACATCTCGCCGTACTGGTCGTACTTGGCGCGCTTCTCCGGGTCGGAGAGCACCTCGTATGCCTCGCTAATCTCCTTGAACTTTTCCTCCGCGCTCTTGTCACCCGGGTTGACATCCGGGTGGTATTTGCGCGCCAGTCGGCGATACGCCTGTTTGATCTCCTTTTCGGTGGCGTTGCGCGGCACACCAAGTATCGCGTAGTAGTCCTTGTATTTGAAGTTCATCGTTGCCTCGCCACCTTCTTACCAAAAGTATTGCCGGTATTGCTTGAAAAAGGGGCAGGGCAGCCTGCCTGCGCCCTGCCCCTCCCGTTACACAGGCGAAGGTGGGAAAATTATCCCGCCTTCACCTGTACCTTCTTCGGACGCACCTGCTCCGCTTTGGGCAGAGTGATGGTCAACACGCCGTCCTTGTAATGCGCCGTCACCTTCTCGGCGTCAATCGGCGTGCCAAGTGTGAACGAGCGCTGGAACGTGCCATACGCGCGCTCGATGCGCACGTAGTCCTTGCGGCGCTCCTCATCCTGGAACTTTCGCTCGCCTTTCACGCACAGCGTGTCGCCCGTCAACTCGATCTCCACCTCTTCGGGCTTCACGCCGGGCAGCTCCATGTTAATCGTGATTTCGTTGTCGTCCTCGCGCACGTCCACCGCTGGCGCCCACACACGAGGCAGCGTCGGCTCGGTGCGGCGCGCCACCGCATTGCCGAAGAACTGGTTCATCAACTGGTTCATCTCACGCTCGAAGCGAGTCAGCATGTCCGCTGGATCCTCCCATCGCACCAATGCCATCGTCGGTCACCTCCTTCTCCGTTGAAGTGGTTTTTGGTGCTATCTGGTCTGCCCGCGGGGATGCCGCGGGCAGTCATAGCCGATTACTCGGACTTGAACTCGGCGTCAATCACCTCGCCGTCGCCGGATGAGCCAGAGCTGCTGCTACCGGTCTGCGCGCCCGTTCCGGCGTAGGTCTGCGACGCCTGTTCATACAACCTCTGCGACAGCTGGTAGGACTGCTGCTGCAAGGCTTCCATCCGCTGCCGGATGAGGCTGATGTCGTTCTTGTTAATCGCGTCGCGCAGGTCGGAGATTGCCTGCTCGATGCGCAGTTTCTCGTCCGACGGCACGCGGTCGCCCAGGTCGCGCAACATGCGCTCGGTCTGATACGCTAGCGAGTCCGCCTGGTTGCGCACTTCGGCTTCCTCGCGGCGACGGCGGTCTTCTTCCGCGTGCGCCTGCGCCTCTTTGACCATGCGGTCAATCTCCTCGCGCGTCAGGTTGCTGGAGCCGGTGATGGTAATCGCCTGCTGTTTGCCGGTGCCCAGGTCCTTCGCCGACACGTGCAGGATGCCGTTCGCGTCGATGTCGAAGGTCACCTCAATCTTGGGCACTCCGCGCGGCGCAGGCGGTATACCGGTCAAATGGAACCGCCCCAGCGTCTTGTTGTCGCGCGCCATCTCGCGCTCGCCCTGCAGCACGTGGATTTCCACCTCCGTCTGCCCGTCGGCAGCGGTGGTGAAGATTTCGCTCTTGCGCGTCGGGATGGTGGTGTTGCGCTCGATGAGCTTGGTGAACACGCCGCCCAGCGTCTCGATACCCAGCGACAGCGGCGTCACATCCAGCAACACCACATCTTTGACTTCACCGCCGAGCACGCCCGCCTGAATCGCCGCACCGATGGCGACGACCTCGTCGGGGTTCACGCCCTTGTTCGGCTCCTTGCCCGACAGCTTGCGCACCAGCTCCTGCACGCAGGGCATGCGCGT
>JAPWUZ010000006.1 GCA_028275265.1 Armatimonadota bacterium
GCTCATCGTAGGCGAGGAAGGGGTGTTACCCGAGGAAGAGATGTTACCGGGCAGAAGGCTGGGCGACCAGCCTCGCCTGCGGGTAGAGGGGTTAATCGTGCCGCCCGTGCGCAGCCGGGCGGGGCTGAAAGGAGTCTCTTTCGAAGTCTATCCGGGCGAGGTGTTCGGTATCGCCGGTGTGGACGGTAGCGGTCAGGCAGAACTCATTGACGCCCTGATGGGGCTGACATCTCCGACACAGGGACACATCTGGCTGGACGGTGAAGACATCACACACGCACCCCCTGCCGCGCGCCTGCACAAAGGCGTACGCTACATCGCCGAGGACCGCCATCTGCGCGGGGCGATTGTGGAATGGTCGGTCGCAGAGAACGCGGCTCTGGGTCTTCAGCGAGAGGGCAGGTTCGGTTCGAGGTTTTCCCTGTCGTTTACGCGCATGAAAGAGTTCGCCGAGAGGATTATCCACCGGTTTGCGGTGCGTGCACCCGCCGCCGATGCGCCGTTCTCCGCCCTGTCCGGAGGTAATCAACAGAAGGTGGTGGTCGGGCGTGCGCTGATGGAACCCCCTGCCCTGCTCATCGCAGGGCAACCGACGCGGGGACTGGATGCCGCCAGTACGCGAGCCGTTCACCATGCCATCCGCGAAGCCTGCGGACAGGGAGCCTGCGCACTGGTGGTGTCGTTTGACCTGGACGAACTGCTCACCCTGTGTGACCGCGTGGGCGTGCTCTTCGACGGACGCATGGTGGACGTGGTGGAGGGCGAGCGCAAGCGGCGCGAGGAGATCGGCGCGTTGATGGTCGGCGCGGTCAAAGGAGGGAGCGTATGAGAACCGCCTGGCGCGCCGTTGTGCTTCCTGCCGTCGTGTTTGTGGTAGCGGTCATCGTCGCGGCAGTGGTCATCGCGCTATCGGGAAGTCCCCCCCTGCCCGCACTGGCGGCATGGTGGGAAGGAGCAGTGTCTGCCCCCGGCGCGCTGCCCGAGAGCCTGCTGAACACTACCCCGCTGCTGTTCACCGGTTTGGCGGTGGCGGTCGGCCTGCTGGCGGGGCAGTTCAACATCGGCGTCGAGGGGCAATTGCTGGTGGGCGCGCTGGCGTCGGCATGGGTAGGGTTTACGGTATCGGGCTTGCCTGCGCCCCTGCATGCGTTGCTGGCGTTGGTGGTGGGCGCGCTGGCAGGCGCGATTTGGGGCTGGATTCCTGGCATCCTGAAGGCTTGGCGCGGCGCGCACGAAGTCATTACCACCATCATGATGAACTACATCGCGATTTATCTCACGCAATATCTGGTCACCGAGGTGTGGAAAGACCCCAATTCCATGTCGCCGCAGACACCCGAAGCGTTGCCTTCGGCGTGGCTGCCCACACTGATAGAAGGCACCCGGCTCAGTGTGGGGCTGGTGATTGCGCTGGTGACCGCGCTGATACTGTGGTATTTGCTGAAGCGCACCGTGTGGGGCTATGAACTGCGGGCGGTGGGAGCAAACCCTGAGGCAGCGAGAGCGGCTGGCATTCAGGTCTCGCGCGTGATATGGGCAAGCATGGCAATCAGCGGGGCGATAGGCGGTCTGGCGGGAGCGGTCGAGGTGCTGGGCGTGCACCATCGCTATTACGACCAGTTCTCGCCGGGCTACGGCTTCGACGGGATTGCGGTTGCCCTGCTGGGAAATAACCACCCGATTGGTGCAGTACTTGCTGCTTTTGTGTTTGGCGCGATGAAGAACGGCGCGGTATACATGCAGTCGGTAACCGTTCCCGCCGTGCCCCGAGAGATTACCACCGTGGTGCAGGCGGTAATTATCTTCTTTCTGGCGGCGATGCGCTTTCGGCAGAGGAGTGGCTGATGGGCGAGGTGCTCGATATCGAACTGTTTCGCAGTGCGCTTCGGCTGGCAACCCCTCTCGCGCTGGCAGCGATGGGCGGCATCCTGTCCGAGCGCAGCGGTGTCGTCAATATCGGTCTCGAGGGGCAGATGCTGATGGGCGCGTTCGTGGGCTGGGCGTCAGCGGTCGCGCTGGGTAACGGCTGGCTGGGCGTGCTGTGCGGTATGCTGGCTGGCGCGCTGCTGGGCTTTCTGCACGCCCTGCTCACTCAGCGATTCCGCGCCGACCACGTAGTGAGCGGCATGGCGGTGAACCTGCTCTCCGCCGGGCTGACCGTGTTCCTGTTGCGACGCTTCTTCGAAAGACCTCCGGGCGCGAGTGGTGTGCCCGAATGGAGTCTGCATTGGCTCCAGCCGATACCCGTACTGGGTGGATTGCTTTCCCGTCAAAGCCCGTTTGTGGTGATGATGCTCATCCTGCCGTTCGTGTTACACGGCTTGCTTTACCATACCATGTGGGGACTTCGCGTGCGAGCGGCGGGCGAAAGCGCACGCAAGAGCCGACTGGCAGGCATCGATGTGTCCGCCATCCGATATCGCTGCGTGATGTGGAGCGGCGCGCTGGCGGCGCTGGCTGGCACTTACCTCTCCTTGAGTCAGCTGAACGTATTCACCGAAGGCATGAGCGCGGGCAAAGGCTTTATTGCGCTGGCAGCGGTCATCTTCGGCAGATGGACTCCGCTAGGTGCTACTGCCGCCGCGCTGGGCTTCGGCTTTCTGGATGCACTGCAACAGCGATTGCAGGGCGAAACGCTGTTCGGTGTGCAGGTTCCCTCCGAAGTGTTGCTCTCCCTGCCCTACCTGCTCACCATCATCGCTTTGGCGGGACTGGTTGGTCGTTCTATCCCGCCCGAGGATTTGGGCAAGCAGGAAGAGGGTGAGTGACCGCCCTCCGATACTGAAACTACATGATTTGCACGTCGTGACCGCCACGCTGCACTTCGCCGATGAGCGCTGCCCCCTCACCCTGCACCTGCAGGAACTCCACCAGCGCGAGGCTCTGCTCGCGCGGCACAATCACCACCATGCCGATGCCCATGTTGAACGTGCGGAACATCTCCGGGTCGGGCACGTTGCCCTTCTCCTGTATCAAACGGAAAATAAAGGGCACCTCCCAAGAACGGCGGTCGATAATCACACGGCAGTCGCTGGGCAGAACGCGCGGGATATTGTCGTAGAAACCGCCTCCGGTGATGTGTGCCATCGCGTGGATGTCAAACTGTTGCAACGCTGCCGTAATGGGGCGCAGGTAGCATCGGTGCGGGCGCAACAGCTCCTCACCCAGCGAGGTTCCTAACTCCGGCACATAACTATCCGCGCGCATACCCGCCAGTTCGAACAGCACATACCGCGCCAGCGAGTAGCCGTTCGTGTGCAAGCCGTTCGAAGCCAGTCCAATCACCGCGTCGCCGGGCTGCACGCGGCTGCCGTCGATAATCGCATCCCGCTCGACAATGCCCACAATCGTTCCGGCGAGGTCGTACTCCCCATCCGCATACATACCGGGCATCTCGGCGGTCTCGCCGCCCAGCAGGGCACAGCCCGCTTCCTGACACGCCTCGGACAACCCCTTCACGACCTCCACCAGCACCTCCGGCTGCAGTTTGCCGGTGGCGAAATAGTCCAGAAAGAAAAGCGGTTGCGCACCCTGCACCAGGATATCGTTCACACAATGGTTCACCAGGTCATGTCCGACAGTATCATGGCGCCCCATCATAAACGCCACTTTGAGCTTGGTACCCACGCCATCCACACTGGAGACCAGTACCGGCTGTCGGTAGCGGCTGATGTCCAGCTGGAACATGCCGCCAAACGCGCCCACATCTGCCAGCACTTCGGGCGTCTGGGTGGCGCGAATCAGTTCCTTCATACGCAGCAGTGCCGCATGTGCGGCGTCGATATCTACTCCTGCCTGTCGGTAAGTCACCGGTTCCTCTGGCATTTCTATCGCCTCCCTGCAAATCGCTACGGGCACATTATAACCGCTGAAGCGCGAGGCGTCAAATGGCGACAGGCAGGACATTCCGGTCTCGATGTGAGAAAGTATTACGGAGGAGGTTACCGAAAATGGCACTGTGTCAAGTGCGCTTTTTCAGCCAGTCGCTGGGGAAAGCATCGGAGATGGTGGTCGTGCTGCCGGACAGCGGCGAAGGACCTTTCCCCGTGCTTTACCTGCTACACGGGTTATCCGATGATGCTTCTATCTGGCTGCGTCGCAGTCGGATTGAGTGGTATGTGCGTGACTTGCCGCTGATGGTGGTGATGCCCGATGGGGGAAGAGGCTGGTACACTAACGCGGTGAACGGTGATGCCTGCGAAGACCATATCATGAAGGACGTAATGGAACAAACGGAGCGGCTTTTCCCTGCCGCCCGAGACCGCCAGCATCGCGCCATCGCGGGGCTATCAATGGGCGGCTACGGCGCGATGAGCCTTGCCCTGCACCATCCCGAGAGTTTCGTCGCTGCAGCCAGCCTGTCGGGAGCGGTCGCCGTTGGACATAAGCCGATAACCGATGAGATGCCGCCAGATTTCAAGCGCATCTTTGGAGAGAATCCCCAGGGTTCCGACAAAGACCTTTTTGCGCTGATACAGAAAGTAGACAGGACGCAGCTACCCAAGCTGTGGCTGGACTGCGGTGTGGACGACTTCTTGATTGAGGATAATCGCGCCTTCCATGCGCATCTGGAGTCACTGGGCATCCCGCACGTCTACCACGAGTTTCCGGGCGCACACACGTGGGACTATTGGGACGAACATATTCAGCAGGTGTTACAGTTCGTGATGGAAGCGATGGGATAGTGAACCTTCCGCCGTTATCGTCAGACGTTCGGCAGGAATTGGTGGCGCTTACCGCTGGCGTCGAGGGGTGGTTGACCGTTGAAGAGGGCGAACTGCTCTACCGTCTGGCACGCGCCTGTACCGGCGAAGGGGTGATTGTCGAGATAGGCTCCTTCAAGGGCAAGTCTACCATCTGGCTGGCAAGGGGATCGCTGGCGGGGGCACGAACCCGTGTGGTGGCAATTGACCCGCACACGGGGTCGACCGAGCATCGGCACGATGGCGCGCCGGTGTGGACGTATGACGAATTTCTGGCTAATCTGCATCGGGCAGGGGTGGAAGAGGTGGTAAGACCTGTCGTCGCCACCTCCGCTGAAGCGGCGGCACACTTCGACCAGCTGGTGGAACTGCTCTTCATCGATGGCGACCACCGCTACGAGATGGTGCGTCAGGATTTCGAGCTCTGGTTCCCCAAACTGATGGAGGGCGGCTACCTGCTGATGCACGATACCATCCGTTGGGCAGGTCCACGACGTGTAGCCAGAGAGTCGATTTACCGATCGAGAAACTTCCGCCACGTAGGCTTTGTGCATTCGATCACCTTCGGGCAGAAAGTAGCCGAGAACACCCCTGCCGACCGCTGGCGCAACCGCTACCTGCTGCTGTTGCACACCGTGTATGATCGTTTGAGCTATGTTCCTGTCCCGCCAGCCATCAAACGGGTAGCGAAGGCGATTTTCGCGCGGTTGCAGGCGTGAGGCGGTGCCGACCTTTTATTCCTCACAGGGGGTATAACATAACGTGCCTGTGAAGCCGATACTTCACAGGATAGTGGAACGCTTCATCAGATGAGGTGGTAGGTGACCGATGGGTTTCGACGTTTTCGGCATGTGCAATGCGCTGGTGGACCTTCAAGCGCAGGCAGACGAGGCGTTGCTCATGCGGCTGGGTCTGCAAAAGGGCGGCATGTTCCTGATTGACGAGGCACGACGTCAGGAACTGCTGCAACATCTATCGGGGCGTGTCATCCATTCGGAGGCGGGTGGTTCGGGCGCGAACACCATGATTGGGGTCGCGTTGCTGGGTGGCACAGCGTGCTACACCAGCAAGGTGGCGGACGATGAGCACGGAGCCATCTACCGGCGGAGCCTGAGCGAGAAGGGGGTCAAGCCGAACCTCGCCACCGGCGAAGGCAGTACCGGAATCTCCTTCATCCTGCTGACACCCGATGCCCAGCGCACCATGTGTACCTATCTGGGAGCCAGCCAGCAGCTGCGTCCCGAAGAGGTGAACATCGACGACCTGCGGCAAAGCCGTTACCTGTACATCACAGGCTACATGTGGGATACGGAGACGCAGAAGCAATCGGTGCTACACGCCATGCACGAAGCCAACCGCGCGGGGGTGCGCGTGGCATTCAGCCTGTCGGACATCTTCTGTGTGCGCCGGCACAAAGCCGACTTTCAGCACCTGCTGGAGCAACACGTGGACGTGCTGATTGGCAACGCCGCGGAGGCGCAGGAGCTGAGCGACACCGACAACCCGCACGACGCCGCGCGTCGACTGGCACAATATTGCGACGTCGCCGTGGTCACGATGGATAGCCGCGGCGCACTGATTCGACAGGGAGGTACGGCGTATGAGATTTCGGCGTTCCGCGTGCAGGCGGTAGACGCTACCGGCGCGGGCGACATGTACGCAGCAGGACTGCTGTATGGGTTGTGCCAGGGCTGGGCGCTGGACGTCGCGGGCAGGCTGGCGGCGTACACGGCAGCGCAGGTGGTCACCAAGCTCGGCGCACGGCTGGACAGCATCGAGATACCACCGCACCTGCTTCCCTAGTGCCATTCCGTCTGCTATAATGTGGGCAAAACGGTGCTGTCGGGTCTTGAAAGGAGAGGACAATGCAAGATAGAATGAGGGAGGTTCGGGTGACCGACTTCGGTGCTGTCCCCGACGACGGCAAGGATGACACGCAGGCTATCCTCGCCGCACTGGAAGAGTGCAAACGGCGCGCCCCCTGTGTACTCGTTTTCCCCAAAGGACGGTATGACGTACACGCAGGCAGTAATCCGCGCAACCAGTGGGTGCTGTTCCCCGTAAGCGGAATCAACGGTCTGACGGTGGATGGCAAAGGCTCCACGTTGATGGTTCACGGCATCACGGGACTGTTCTGGTTCGGAAAGTGTACCGACCTGACGCTGAGGAATCTGACGGTGGATTGTGCTCGTCCTCCCTTCTCGCAGGGAAAAGTGATTGCCGTGGACGGCAATCACTTTGACGTGGAGATACCCGTTGAGTATCCCGTTCAGGGCGGCGAGAAGGTGGAGGCATACATGGACTACGACCCGCAGACGCGCCTGCCGATGCGTCACGGGCTGGACGAGTACGGCACCGTAGAGCGCACCGAGTTAATCCGTCCGCAGGTGTTGCGCGTTCACCTGAGGCAACCCGCTCGCGTCAAGCCGGGCGGGCTGGTGGTGCTGCGCCATCAGGTGTACAGCTACAACGCCTTCGTGTGCGACCGTTGCACCGACGTGCGGGTGCAGGACGTCACCATCCACACGATTCCGGGCATGGGGCTGGTAGCGACCGTCTGCAACAACGTCACGGTCGAGCGGATGCGCGTCGTCCCGAAGCCGGGTTCCGGGCGCATCATGTCCACTACCGCCGACGCCACGCACTTCGGGGGCTGCAAGGGCACGATTCGCCTGAACGGTTGCCTCTTTGAGGGCATGGGTGACGACGGGGTAAACATCAAGTCCGGGCTATACCTCTCACTGCTGCGTCGGCTCAACGTGAATACCATTGAGGCACGGCACAATCTGCGTATGATGGATACCCCCGACCCGGGTGACGTGATGGAGATTTCGCATGTGGACGACCTGTTGCCCTACGCCAAAGCTACCGTCAAGCGGGTGCAGGTTCTGGAGGACAGTGCGGTGCGGGTGGTCTTTGAGTCTGCCCTGCCCGCCGGACTACGCGCCGGCGATGTCTTCGGCAATGCTACGCGCGTACCCAAAGTGCGCATCACCGACTGCGAAGTACGCAATAATCGGGCGCGGGGAATGCTGATTCAGACGCGCGACGTAGTGATTGATAACTGCCGCTTCAGGGGCTGCTCGAGCGCAGGAATTATTGTGCTGACCGAAGTGGCGCACTTTTTCGAGTCCATCGGTACGCGCGATGTGACGGTGCGCAACTGCCTGTTTGAAGGCGTGAACTACGGCGCGGCGATGGTGCCCGGCGCGCTGTGCGCGATGGCGTGGATGAAAGACTTTACCTACCCGCCCAAACCCGGCATCCACCGCAACGTGACCTTCGAGGAGAACACCATCCGGCAGACCGATAACTCCGCGATCTTCGTGGCTGGCGTGGACGGCATCACCCTGCGCAACAACCGCGTCGAGCGTGCCTGCGACCGCCCGACTGTGGACACCGGTGGCTATGCCATCTACGTGATGAGCAGTCGCAACGTGCGCCTGCAGGACAACCGCATCGCTGCGCAGCAGGGTCAGGGGTTCAAAGAAGCGGTCGGCTGGGGAGCAGGGGTGGAGAAGTAGTCTTCTAATGGTTTCATGAACCACTGCTGCACTTCAGCAGTCATAGATACCCTGTTCCCGCGCAGTGCGCTTCTGGGTTGCACCAGCACGGTTCCTGTCTGTACAATAAAAGGCGTCATGGAGGTGGTATAGTGCAGGACGCAGTGAATCAGGCGAACGTGCTTGTTCAGGCGCTGCCGTACATGCAACGCTACAGCGGCAAGACCTTTGTGGTGAAGTACGGCGGCGCGGCGATGGTAGATGAACGTCTCAAGGCGCAGGTGATGCAGGACATCGTGCTGCTGCGCACGGTGGGCATCAAGCCGGTGCTGGTGCATGGCGGCGGCAAAGAAGTCAGCGAGGTGATGCAGCGGATGGGCTTGCAGCCGCGCTTCGCGGGCGGGCTGCGTGTGACCGACGCCGAGACGATGGAGATTGTGGAGATGGTGCTGGCGGGCACCACCAACAAGGGTATTGTGTCGCTTATCCATCGTGCGGGCGGCAAAGCGGTGGGGCTGAGCGGCAAGGACGGCAACCTGCTGGTGGCACGCAAGCTGACCCCTGGCGGTAACGACATCGGCTATGTGGGCGAGGTAACGCAGGTGAACGCGGAGGTCATCGAGGTGCTTGCCGCCGCCGGATACATTCCCGTCATCTCCTCTGTTGCCATCGGCGAGGATGGCGAAAGCTACAACGTCAACGCCGACCACGCCGCCGGAGCCATCGCTGCCGCGTTGCGTGCGGAGAAGCTGATTGTGCTGACGGACGTGCCCGGCGTGCTTGCCAACCTCAAGGACCCAACGTCGCTGATTTCGGAGATGGGTGTCGCGCAGGCAGAGGAACTGCTGCGCAATGGCAAGGCAGAAAGCGGCATGGCGCCCAAGCTGGAAGCGTGTATCACCGCGCTGCGAAGCGGCGTGCAACGGGCGCACATCATCGACGGACGACAGCCCCATGCTATTCTGATGGAAGTGTTCACCGACCACGGCGTGGGCACGATGATTAAGCCGTGAGACAGACCCCACTCGCCATAGCCCTCCTGCTCACCCTGACCGCCGCGGCTCTCGCCCAACCGCCGACCACGGCACTGGTCATTGTGGAAGGGCTGACGTGGCAGCAGGTGGAAAGTGGAGAGATTGGCGGGCTGTATGTGCTCTCGCAATACGGCGCGGCGGGGCTAATGAGCATTGGTGCGACTGGGAACAGCGCCGCCACCCGATTTGCGCTCACCCTGCAGACGGGAAGACGGCTCGCCCTACCACGTGAAGGCACTGTCGAGGCACTGCGTCGGCGCTACCCGAACGTGCGCTGGTTAACGGAGGAGTTGACACGTGCGGGTGTCGCGGTAACGCTACATGTCGAGACATCGCGACAGCAGGTGCGCGCGCTACTGGCTCCGTCCGTTTCGCCTCCATCTCCTGCTGCGCAACTGCAGATATGGTGGATAGCGGGGGAACCGTCTGCCATCAGCCGCGCGCTGGAGCGCGCCATCGGCTCGCTAAACCCCGAGCGCGACCGCGTGCTGATTATCGGGCTACCTCCTGCTGGTGAGCGATTGGCGCCTGTCATCGCGGCAGGTGGCGAATTGCGAACCGGGGTGCTGACTTCCCAAACCACGCGAACCGAAGGGCTGGTCTCGGACATAGACCTCGCCCCTACCGTTCTGCAGTGGCATAACCTTCCCCTGTGCGTGGGTGAACATCCGATGCGTGTGGTGTCCGGAGAACCGCTGGTCACCGTCAAGCATCTCGCCCGCCTGTGCCGCTGGAATGCGCAGGGGCTGCTCCCGGTCGGCGCTCTGCAGGTAGGTGGTGGGCTGCTGGCGGTTCTGGCAGCACTGCGGCTGATTCGGCAAAGACGTGTCCCCCAACGCGCCGGGTTGGTGCTGTCCGTGGCGATAGGAACCCTGCTGTCGCTGCCTGCGGGTACGCTCATTGCACCATACCTGCCTGCCGGTCTCTTCGCGCAGTACGTGGCGCACGTACTGCTGGCGGCGTGGGGATTATCCCTGCTGGCGCACTGGGGAGTGTGGCACGAGCCGTCTCGGGCTTATGTCCGCGCCTGCGCACTGAGCGTGCTGGTCATCCTTACGGACGCGGTGAGTGGGCAGCACGGCGTCAAGTCGTCCATGTATAGCGCGTACGCCCTTTCCGGCATCCGCTTTTACGGCGTCGGCAACGAGATGATGGGGGTGTTGGTGGGTTGCGCACTGGTGTGGGGGCTATTCGGTCTGAAGGCGACATGGCGGGCATCACTCTGGTTCATCACCGCACTGGTTCTGGCCACGCCTGCCTGGGGGGCGAATCTGGGCGGACTGCTTGCTGCGGCGACAGGTTTGGGCTGCGCATGGGAATGGAGTAAGCGGCGCAAGAAGCCCACTCTGCCGCGCTGTGCCAGCTGGCTGGCGATGGGGATACTGGCGGCGGTGGGCATTCTGTGGATCGACAGCCTGAGCGCGTCCCCATCACACATCGGGGAAGCGTGGCTGCGCTGGCAGGCAGAAGGCTGGGCCGCCGTCACGGAAACGCTGCTCTCCAAGCTGGCGCTGATGACCCGTGTCCTGCTCAGTCCGTTTGCGTGGGGAGTGTTGCTGGCTATCGGCGTGGCGTTATGGGCGATGGGACGTTCGGGCACAGTGACCGCCTGGCGCAACGGCTGGCGCGGAGAGTATCTACCGTGGCTGGTGTGCATGGGAGCCGCTTTCGTGTTTAACGACTCGGGCTTTGTGCCTGCAGCAGCTATTTTAGGCGTGGGTGTGGGCGCATTGCTCACACAGAAACTGCAGGAGGTGCAGCATGGTTCGTCTGCCTGACCTGGTGGGCTATCTGGACGAGTATCTCGCCATCCACGAAATCCCCGACTATCCCAACGCTTTCAACGGCTTGCAGGTCGAAGGCAAGGAGGCGATTCACCGTGTCATGACCGCAGTGGACGTCTCGGTAGCGTCGGTGACAGCTGCGGCTGAGTGGGGCGCGGATTTGCTCATCGTGCATCATGGCTTGTTTTGGGGCGGCTTACAGCCGGTGGTGGGACGCTTTCGGCGGCGATTGCAACCGCTGTTGTGCGAGGGCATCAGTTTATACTCCGCACATCTGCCGCTGGACGTGCATCCCGAAGTGGGCAATAACGTGCAGCTGGCGCACACGCTGGGGCTGTCTCCTTCGGAACGGTTTGGGGACTATCAGGGCACGCCGATTGGGGTGCTTTGTCAAACCGAGATTTCACTTCAGGAACTGGTGTCCCGTCTGGAAGCAGGCCTGCAGACACAGGTGAAAGCCCTCTGCTTCGGCAGCACGGTGGCACGGCGGGTCGGCATCATGACAGGGGCTGCGGGGCAGACGCGCACCCTGACCGAAGCGCATCGGCTGGGTATCGATACGCTCATCACGGGCGAGGGGGCGCACCACACCTATCTGGATGCCGAAGAGCTGGGCATCAACCTGCTGTACGCCGGACACTATGCTACCGAGACGCTGGGCGTGCACGCGCTGGGCGAACACCTGCAGCGGATGTTCGGTCTGGAACACTGTTTCTTTGACCACCCGACCGGTTTATGAACCCGCTTCCTCCTGCGCTACCCGCCATGCCCACCACCACGTCATCACGGACGCGGCAGCCACCACGCCCGAATCGTTGAGCGCGAGCAGTAGTATCGCCCCTGCCCAAACCGGCGCAGGCGCACCCTTTAAACCACACAATCCGAACAACAGCAACGGCGTCCAGGCACTGCTCAGCAGCAGGCTCAGGTTCATCTGCGCCTTGCGTCCTATCGTGGGCAGCCAAATCGCCGGTTGCTGCAGGAACCTGCCCAGATGCGATGGGTTCGGGGAAACAACCTCCCACCACACCACGGCCGCCAGTACGCAGAGTAGCATCCCTGCCCCCCACCAGCGCCATCGGCGCAGTGCGTGGAGCATCGCCACGCCGAGCGCTGACAACATCGCTCCCGTGTTCGCACCCCAAAACGGTACACCCGTTGCCACAGCGGTCAGCGTCCAGCGCAACAGGCTCCAGCTGACTCGTTCGGTAAACAGAAACCCGCTCTGCGCCCCGAACAGGCTGCCTGCCATCTCGTTGCCCACGCCGTAGAAACGCGCCCCCTCCTGCAGCACATAGCCGTAGCCGCTCCAGCGCAGCAGATTCCCTCCATGCAACAGGTCTACCCCCACAAACACCAGCAGCACAGTGGCAAGCCCACGAAGACTCTGACGCAGAGGCAGACGCGACAACCCTGCCAGCATCCCGGACATGCCGATGAGCCAGATTGCCGCTCGCGCCTGCAACGAAATGCCCCCCAACGGCAGGCAGATGAGCACCGGCGCCAGCGATACTCCCAGCACAGGCAACACGCAGGGAAACAACCACAGCGGGCGTACCACCCGGTTCCACCGCCACCACCACAACCACGCCAGCACCAGCGCGACCAGCTGGCCTGTCGGCAACGCGCCTATCGTGCGGTTCCACCACACCTGCCGCATCAGCGACTCGTACAGGCGCTGCGTCGTCTGGGCAGGACTGTCATCAGGCGACACGCGAGCGGGCAACCCCACCACGCTTGCAGGCATCTCGGTGCAGCCAAAGTACGATAGCCATGTCGCCGTAAGGTCAGGCAGGGTGATATAGCCTGGCAGGCGGGACGAAGCGGAGACCAGCAGACCCTGCCCGTTCCTGCCAAGTTGCAGCACCCATCCCAGTCGCGATCCCCTCGCCGTCTCGGAGGGGGATGGTATCGGCATGAGCAGATAGAGCGCATCTGTGGGCTGGGTCAGGACGGTTTGCAAGCGCCGCACCAGTGGCTCCAGCTCAGCAGGCTCCATCGCAGCCGCATCAATCCAGAGCATCAACCGCGAGTGTCCGCGCAAAACGAACTGCGCCACCGCAAACAGCGCTTCTGAGTCCGCAGCGATGCGGGCATCCGCTTCAGGAAAGGGCGCACCAGCGAATAGCATGGGCGTGTCACGACGGGTAGTCAGGTAGCGCACCAGAACTCCCCTTGCCTTCAGCTCCTCCGGAAGCAGTCCCACCGCCACGGGGTATCCCCAGCAACAGTTCATCCGCACCAGCTGCCGCAGTCGTTCCATCCCGTTCGGTGAGAGGTTTTCCGGCACCAGCGCGCGCGTGCCCGCGTTGAGGGTAAGGTATGCGCTGCGCTCCCATTGCTCACGAGACAGGAGGGAAGATGGTCGCCGCGGCGAGGAAGCCACCCGGCTGAGCAACAATGCCTGCGCACCGGGCATCGCCGCGGTGTGACGAATCAGTAAGGGCACGTCGGTCGGCTGCAGGCAAACCACCACGACCCGCTGTGCCGTCGCCGACAATACGCAAAACAACCAGCCTATCCAGCTCAGACAGAACAGGGCAAGCCTCATGTGCCGCATTTGAACTTGCTGGGCGGGATTGTTGGGTAAATCAGGACGGCGCGCCGCCATCTGCGCACAGCGCCTTTCATCGCGAGTCACGCGAAGAACCTCCGGTATCTTCCACCGCGCTCAGCATAGAAACAGGTTCGCCAGGGGTAAGAGAAGCACCTGTATCTGCGTCGTCTGCATGGGACACAGTGGTCAGTCAAAATCGAAAAGGTCTTCCAGAAAGGACTTCAGCCGCTTTCGCTTCCGTCTCTATCGACAGGAACCAGTATCTCCTGACACTTTGGGCACAGCAGTCTGCCTGATGTGGGCATCATCATCGTGTGTTCCTCCGTTGTTGTGTCAGGGATATTGTACCAGAGACCGGGACGTTGTTTGGAGGGCGAACCTCCGGGTGAACCGTCCCGCACCCGACCGCCCCGTGAGTGGGGAGGGGTTTTACGGCTCGGCGGGAGGCTCGCCCTCCAGATGGCTTGCGCCGGTATATCGGGCAACATCACGGGTTCTTATCAGGGCTCTCCGGCAGCCGATAAAGGCTAACGTTCGTCGATGGGCACGTAGTGCAATCCATCGGGTCCAGTATACTTGGCACGGGGGCGTATTAACCGGTTGTTCGCCCATTGTTCCAGAATGTGCGCGGTCCACCCCACCACCCGGCTCACGGCGAAAATGGGCGTGAACAGCTCCTGCGGAATGTTCATGGCTTGATAACAAATACCGGAGTAAAGGTCTACATTGGGATAGACCTTGCTATTCTCACGCATAGCGCGCTCCACTGCGAAGCAGGTTTGGTAGAGCCACTCGTGCTGGGTACCTCGCGTGAGCTGTTCCGCATAGCGGCGCAGGATTCCGGCGCGGGGGTCATCGGTGCGATACACACGGTGTCCGAACCCGGGCACCTTCACCTTGTTTGCCAGCGCGTTCTTCACCCATGATTCTGCCTTGCCCGGATCGCCGATTTCGTGCAGCATCCGGATGACCTGCTCGTTGGCACCGCCGTGCAGGGGTCCCTTCAATGCGCCGATAGCACTGGTTACTGCTGAGTACATGTCCGACATCGTTGCGGCGACCACACGTGCCGCGAACGTAGAGGCATTCAGCTCATGGTCGGCATGAAGGATGAGCGATACATCAAAGGCACGCACCCACTCTTCAGGCGGTTCCTCTCCGTGAAGAGTGTAGAGGAAGTTATAAGCGATGCTCCTGCCGGGCACGGGATGGATGGGTTCCAAACCCTGGCGCAATCGCTGGTGCGCGGTCACCAGCTGGGGGATGCGCTCCGTCAGACGGATTGCCTTGCGCAGGCAGGCATCCAGACGGGTGTTCCCACTGTCCGGGTCCCAGTGCCCCAACGACGATACCGACGTGCGCAACACCTCCATCGGGGTCGCCGTTTTGGGAAACATGCGCAGTATCATCACCGTTTCGACGGGCAGTTCCATACTACCGGTGAAGCTATCGAGGAACGCCTCGAACTCCACTTTGCCGGGTAATCGACCGTACCACAGCAGATAGGCAACCTCTTCGAACGTGGACTTCTCGGCGAGTTCGACCACATCATAGCCCCGGTAGAGCAGCCTGCCCTGTTGCCCGTCGATGAAGCAGATGCTGGACTCCGTAGCGATAACATCCTGCAGTCCCACACTTACGACCTGTTCCTCTGTTTTCGCACTCATGGTAACCCTCCTCCTGAGATAAGTAAAAAGGCGACAACAAATCTGTTGCCGCCTTTGGCATAGGTTGCAATCTCTTCTACACCGCAGACAGATGCCTGCGATTACAGATTGCGGCTGCGCAGGCTACTTCGCCAGCGCCTTCTTCGCGTATTCGCGAGCAGACTCGAGCTGCCCCGCCGAGCCGAGCAGCTCGTTGCGGCTAGCGATGAATTTGGCATATTCTGCCATGAAGATCTTACCCGGCTCGCGCAGGTCGAACTTATCGCAGTGGTCGCGGAAGAACTCACGATGCACGCGGCACCAGACGAGGCGTCCGTCCGTGTCGATATTTATCTTGCACACGCCCAGTTTGGCAGCGGGCAGATACTGCGAGGGGTCCACGCCTTTGGTGCCTTTCAGGCAGCCTCCCGCGGCGTTAATGCGCTCGACCTCGTCCTGCGGTACCGAGGAAGAACCGTGCATTACCAGCGGGAAGCCGGGCAGCCGCTTCTGAATCGCCTCCACGCGGTCGAGATGGATTCGCTGGGAGCCGCTGAACTTGTACGCGCCGTGGCTGGTGCCGATGGCTACTGCCAGACTGTCGCAGCCGGTGCGCTTCACAAACTCCTCCGCCTCAGCGGGGTCGGTCAGGCGGGCATCCTTCTCGTCTACCGAGATGTGCTCTTCCACACCGCCCAGCATACCCAGCTCCGCTTCCACGCTGATGCCTTTGGCGTGTGCGGCTTCCACCACACGCTTTGTCACTGCGACGTTCTCCTCGAAGGGCAGGTGCGAGCCGTCGATCATCACCGACGAGTAGAACCCGCTCTCGATGCAGTCGTAGCAGGTCTGCTCATCACCATGGTCCAGATGCACTGCGAACAGCGCGTCCGGCCATATCTGCTCCGCCGTGCGGATAATCGCTTCCAGCATCCGTTTATCGGTGTAGGAGCGTGCGCCTTTGCTGATCTGAATGATGAAAGGCGCCTGCGACTCCATATTACCCCTGAACAGCCCCATTGCCTGCTCGAGGTTGTTGATGTTGTACGCGCCGAGCGCATACTTGCCGTATGCGTGCTCGAACAGAATACGGGTTGGAACAATCATCGTTCGGTCTCCTTCTTCCTCCCTGGCAGGTTACACTACCCGGTGGTATATTCGCCGGCGCATTCGGTTTCCCCTGTCAACAGGGAAACCAGCACCTTGTCGCCTTTTTGTACATGTATTATATCACGTTTGTGTCTGGCACAGGGAAACGGGTTATTGAAGCGGACGGGAGATTTCAGAACCGCGTCTTGTACTCGAGGGCACCCGCCAGCTCATTGCGCGAAAGACCATCCGGCACGCGGTGCTGGTAGTTGGTCAGGCGCAGGCTCAGGTTGAGGAAATGGTCGTCGTCCAGCTGCCAGCCATAGCGCAGGTGGAAGGAATGTGCCGTTCCCTTATTGCCCTGATAGTTCACCGAGTCCAGACTGTAACCCACCTCGCCGTTGGAGAGGGCGGAGAGCCTGCCAGCCACGCTTAACAGCGCACGACGGATAATCTGGCGTTTGGCGTAGTCGGTTTCGATTCGGTACTCCCCGTTTAGCATCTGGCGACTGTTCAGGCGCGTGCTCATTTTCCACACGTCCAGCCCTATCGGCTGCACCCGGTTATTGCCCTGCTCCGGCAAGGTCAGGAATTGATGGCTGAGCGAGGTATTCGGATTCAACTGCCAGTCTAAGGAGTAGCGGCGCACGTGCCATGTCTCCATGTTGGGCAGCTCAATCATACGGTAGTATACTTCCCCCTTGAAGTTGCTCATGGGGGCGACAGTGAACTGATACGTGCGCATCACCAAACGGTCGGCTGCCTGCGGGATAAAGGCGGATGTGTATTCCGCCAGCAGGCTGTGCTTGCCCAAGTTAGCGGTGATGCGTCCACTGCGCGTTTCTTTTTGCCAGCTCGCCCTGTCTGCCAGCGCGGCGTACGCACCGGTGAACTGGATATTGGTCAATCCCAGCGCGTTGAACGGTTTCAGCGAGGAGGCGGATATCTCGCTCTGCGCTTTGGTGTTGGCGTGGTCCACGCGCAGCTCGTCGTACTTGCCTGTGACGTTCACAAAGTTCAGCACCGGACCCGACAGCGCGAAGCTCTTCAGCAGGCTCCCGTCCGCCGCGCTGGTGGTGCGGCGCGACAGGCTCATGGCGAAGGTGAGGTCCTTGCGCAACAGCCACTGGGAGGATACCGTGCGTATCAATTCGGAGGGGCGGTCGCTGCGTCCGAACCTCTGCTCGGTGAACTGCATGATAGCGCTCTTGGAGAAGGGCGTTTGCACCTGCACGGTATCTGCGGTGTCGTAGTAGCCGTCGGTGCGGCGCAGGTGTTTCTGCTCCGCCACAAACCACACCGGTCGGGTCTTGTCGGATTCCACACGCCAGAAGTTGGTCAACGTGGTGGTGGGTTCCAGCAGGACGCCTTCCTCCTCCACCCGGTCGCGATACGCCGAGAACCTCAGTCCTTTGCCAAGCACATGGTCGATAGAGGTGGTCTCACGCCACTGGCGATGCAGTACTTCGGTTGCGCCATCGCGGTTGGTACGGTCGTTCAGGTGTGTAATGCGAGTGGTTGCCCCGGGTTGATACTGGAAGTACAGTCGCTGGCGCCGGTGCATCTGTTGCACCTGCGCGTTGTGCGAATCGATCCAGAAGCCCTCAAACCACAGCGTTTTGCTCACCTGCCACTGCGCCGACAGGTCGAAGTACTTGAAGCCCAGTAAGCCGCTCAGGTCGTTGCGGTCGCTCTCGGTCAGGTCGCCGACGCGCGAGAAGGTGGGGTCCACCTGCTTGAGGTTGGCAGACAGCGACAGGCGCGGCGTGCGCAGGGCATAGGACTGTTTGATAATGGACCCCTGCGAATCGCGGATGTTGCCGAACAGTGCGCTCAGCGAGACATCCTTGTCCAGCACAAAGCGCGTGCTGATCAGACTTCGCGCGATACCCGTTTCTCCAGCGTAGAGCTTGCGCTCGGGGTCGGTCAGGTCTCCGAGGCGGTTGAAACCTTCGCTGACGCTCTGCTGCTGGTAAGCCACCTCGAACCTGGGGCTGGTGTAAGCGACCTGCATCCGCTTCACGTCACCGCTGGCGTCTTCGACCGTTGTTTTCACGACGCTGACCTGTGTGTTGGCGGCGGCGGTCATGTTCATGCGCAGAGTCTCCCTCTGCAACCCTGCCTCGCGCACAACCTGCTGCCTGTCTTTGTCGGTGACAGCGTTCGTGCCGGGTTCCACCTGCCGACGCGCCAGCAAAGCCATCTGGTTTATCTCTTCCGGCGTCAGGTTCGCCACCGCGAAACCGGGGTCGGTTCCGAGCCGGGTGTAGTCTACCTGCACCGTCTGCGTGTTCAGCGATATTTGACGGAAGTTCAGGTTACCCGTCTCGGTGCGGATGGTTTGCTGCATAAACAGGGTGGGCAGGTTCGTGCCCTTGAACGGAGGCAGTTCCGCCCTCAAGAAAGAGCGCACCCAGCCTCGTTCCTTTGCCCACTGTGCCCGCTGTCCCTCGGCAAGGTCGTTGAAGCGGGTGAACTCTTTATCGATTTCCTGCGTGCTGTAGGTGAGCTTGAGCCCGGCGGTTTGCAGCGCATAGTTCGTCAGCTCGATGCTGCTACCCGAATCCAGAATACGCTGACGCTCAAAACCCAGCTGTGAGTTGCCGCTCAGATGGAACAGGGCGGAAAGGGTGTCGCGCGTCAGTCCACGCTCTTTTGCCCACTGCGCCCGCTGGTCTTCACGCAGGTCATTGAAGCGCTGGAACTGAGGGTCAATTTTGGTCTCGCTGAAGCGCAGCTCCATCTGCTTGGTCTGCACGCTGTACTGCGCCTGTCGAATCTCCCCCTTGCCATCGGTGATGCGGCTGACATCGGTCTGCAGGTTCATCCCGCCAGCCACGTAGCCCAGCCCGTAGCTCATGCGGCGCATCCCCCGCTCTTTCTCCAGCCAGCCGAGCAGTTGGTCGGGGGCGGCTTTTTGCTCGCGCAGGGCGGCGAAACCCGCAAAGCGCTGCCCCACGTCCTGATACATGCCGCGCAGCTGCAGCCCGCCCATACTCCAGTTCAGGTTCTGCAGAATGAGCCTGTCGGAGCCTGCAGCGGCTTGCGCATTGGGACGTGCAGGCGCGCCCGGTTGCAGGGTAGGGTCTGCCACCGCCTGTATTGCCCTTTGCGAGGAGAAGAACATCAATCCCTCGACGGCACTGTTGCTATTCAGATTCAGGCGGGTCTGCATACCGTAGGTATCGGTCTGCAGGGTGGTACCGTCCTCGCGGCGCAGGAACGCGCTGGAGCTGTACATCATGTTCAGCTGGCTCTGTCCGAACTGCAACCTCATCGACGGAGCCTGCAGCAATCCGCGCTGTTCACTGGCGCCGGGCACGTAGCGGTAATACACCCGTATCGTTTGCGAGGTGCGCACCGGCTCGGTGAAGAAGATGGTACCTGTGGTATAGTCAATCCTATAGTCCTGATTGCGCTGCAGGGTACGGGCGTCTACCATCACCCGCTCGCTTTCGGGCACGATATTGCCATAGCGCAGCAGGTAGCCAGCCCGTGTGCCATTGCCGCGCAGCAGGTCGGCATTTGCCTGCCCAGCCTGAGAGCCACCGGATGAAGTTTTAGAAGCAGTAATGCGCCCTTCCGCGAGGGGTATGGTGGGAGGTGTGTTATCCTGTCCCCACGCGGTCGCCATGACCGCGAAGGCGGCAGCCACCAGCAATATGTCACGAACCGATAACCTCATCAGAACCGAACTTTGATAACGTCCACTTCGACCTGTCTGCGCTCGATCTTACGCTCCATCTGTCCTTTCAGTTGTTCCGCACCCCGAATGCGGATTTGCTCCCGTAAAGATTCCAGTCCCTGCGTCTGCGAGGCCACCACTTCCGCCGGAAGACTGAAGCGCGTCGCAACGGTCTTGCTGCCCTCCATCTCTTCCGGTTGTTCGGCAATCCGATTGTCCGTACCTGCAGGCGGACTGTTGACGTCGATGTGGGGCACGTCCTCTTCTATTACCGGCTCACCCTGCAACGCATCCGTTGGAGCAGGAGCAGGGGCAATCGGCGCCCGAGTCACCGCAGACCATTTTACCTCATTTTTCGCCGATAGTGCTTTTGTAGCAGATGCAGGTCGCTGTGCCCCTGAGCGCTGCACCGCGCGAGTCTCCTTGTTCAAGTTCAGCGAAGCCACTTTGTGTGGCTTTTGGGTAGATAAAGACCGACTAACTTGCGAAGGTGCAGGGGACGTTCGGCTCTGCGTGTGGCGAAACGCGAGATTGCTCACCATCTGCGGCACCTGCCGGGGGGTAAACTGCCACACCAGCAACGCCATCAACACAACGGTTGTTGCCAGTGAAGCACGCCATGCCATCTGCCGCCAGCCCATTGCCAGTCGTTCCGTCCATGTGGGCTTATCTACGGTCGCCGACAAAATGCGCGCCTTCAGCATCGGTGGAGGCTCTTGTGGAGGCAAAAGGCTTACGACCCATCGCAGTGACTGCAGATGTGCCACTGCCTCCCGGCATCCCGTGCACTGCTCAAGATGTGCTTCCACCCGCTCGCACTCATCCGGCGGCAGGGCATTATCCACATACGCCGACAACGCGGTCCACCACTCTACACAGACCTTCATCGTCTTCTCCCCCGGCTTTGCTGTGAACTCATGCGCATCGTTTCTCATTCCATTTTATTTAGATACGACTCCCCGCGCAATGTTTCATCTCTGACAACGCGCAGAAGGAAAATTGTCGGGGTGCGAATCGCAACCTCTGTGCAGAGGTTCTTAGCAGGAGCATGTGCTCCCATCACAGAAAAGGTGCTTTGTGTGGAGGGCGGGGGGCTCGCCTTCCATCCGGTTATACCACACCCTCATTCGCAGGAGATGCAACGATGCCTCAAGCACAGTGGCATATCATACCGTTTGGATGGACGGTGCAAGATGACGGCACGGTGCGCGCGGAGACGCCGCAGGGCGCGCTGTTGCTGAAGGACAGCTTTTCGCAGGCGGGCGAATTGAGCGCGACGGTGGTGGTGCATCGCGCTGTCACTAACCCGACCTACTGGAAAACGGTGGGCATCACCCTGTGGCAGGACGACCGCCACCACTGGCGGCTGAATCTGGTGGAAGCGCCTGAGAACCTGCAGTATCGCCATACCGCCGAACTGCAAGAGATGTACGGCGGCATCTGGCTGGCAGGCAATGAACCCGCCACCCGCCTAACCATCAAGGAGAGCTTCAGCCTTCCTGGCTGGAGCTGGGAGTACGGAAAGCCGTACCGCTTGCGCCTGATTTGGAACGCGCAAACTATCCGCGGAGAAGTCTACGACGCGCAAAATACGCTCTGCTGGTCTTATGAGTGGTCGCTGGATAACCCGAAGGCGGTGCGTGCGGGCTATCTGGGGTTGACCTGCAACGCCTTTGACGCCACCTTCTCGCAGATAGGGACGCGCAACACCGTGCCCGCCGAGCCACCTCGTCCCAAACAGAAGCCCCTGCCCCCCTTTAAGGTGGCACACGTGGGCAGGAAGGTGCACCAGGGTACGGGCTTTTTCCGCGTGGAGGAGATAGACGGCGTCTGGTGGTTCGTTGACCCCGATGGGCAGCTCTTCTTCGCACTCGGTACCGACCACACCAGCTACTTCGTGCATTGGTGCGAGAAGCTCGGCTACGCGCCCTACCACGAGAACATGAAGAAGCGGCATGGCTCCGAGCAGGCATGGGCACAGGAAACCCTGCAACGCCTGAAAAGCTGGAACTTCAACATCCTTGCGGCGAACCATTCGCTCTATCTGCGGTATCAAGGACTACCATACATTGAAAACATCTTGGGCATGGGACAGAGTTTCGCCGCCATCGACGACCTGGTCAAACAGGTCAACTGGACGGGATTTCCCAACGTGTTCTCGCCGCGATGGCAGCAATGGTGTGACTGGATGGCTTACCAGCGTTGCGCTCCCCTGCGAGATGACCCATGGCTTATCGGCTATTTTCTGGACAATGAGCTGGAGTGGTTCGGCAAGGACTACAAGCCGTGGGGGCTGGCGATCGAAGCGTTGAAGCGTCCGCTTGGGCACGCCTCTCGCGTGGCGATGGCGCAGCTGCTGCGCGATCGCTATCGGAACGACGTGCAGGCGTTCAACCGCGCGTGGGACGCCCGTATCCGCGATTTCGACGACATCGCGCACGGCGAACAGCCGCCCACCATCCGCACGAAGGCGGCAGAAGAGGACGGAGTCGCCTTCACCCGACTGGCAGCGGAGCGCTATTTCCGAACCTGCGCCGAAGCCATCCGCAAGCACGACCCCAATCACCTGATTCTGGGCTGTCGGTTCGCAGGGGAGGCACCACCTATTCTGGACATCGCAGGGAAGTACTGCGATGTGGTGAGCATCAACACCTATCCGCGCATCGACCTGCGTGCAGGGCGCGTGCTGGACTGGGAGGAGCGTCTGCGCGAATATCACCGACAGTCGCGCCGCCCCCTGATGATTACCGAATGGAGTTTCCCCGCACTGGACAGCGGACTTCCCTGCAAGCACGGCGCAGGAATGAGGGTGGACACGCAGCAACAACGGGCAGAGTGCTTCCGCATTTTCCAGTCCGCCGTGTTTCGCTTGCCGTTTATGGTGGGGTCGGACTTCTTCATGTGGGTGGACGAGCCTGCACCGGGCATCAGCAGCACCTTCCCTGAAGACAGCAACTACGGGCTGGTGAACGAGCAGGGCGAACCGTATAAGATTCTCGTGCAAGCTGCCACAGAATTGCAGGGGAAGGTGTATGCGATGCACGCTGAATCTGCGCGGTACCGCACGCGAAGCCCGCACTCCCCGCCAGTCAGCGAGCCAGCGTTCCCGCGTCGGCGATGGAATATTCCCCCACAAGCCGCGCTGGCGTGGCAGGTGGATTTGCAAAATACGAATCGACAGCCATTCTCTGGCTGGATCGGGGTAGACCTGCCCGAACATCCGATGGCGCAACGACAATCTGGCGAGTGGCAGTGTGTGAGCATGGACGGCACGCCGGTGCGGTTCCACATCGAGCCCCTCTTCCGGCAACGGCTCTGGCTGTACGTGCAAAATGTGCCGCCGGGCAGGACGTGGAGTGGGCTGGTGCTATTTGTGCCTTCGCGCCAGGGACGCCCTCCGCAGGACTACACTATCGCCGCCGATTTCCAGCTGAAAACCCCAAACTTTGACCTGCGGTTTGGAAACGAACGAGCACCGATACGCACCATTCGATGGCAGGGGCAGCAGATTGGCACCTATACGGTGCTGGTGCAGCAGAGTCTGGCGCAGATGCAGTGGGTACCCCCCAACCGCCATGAAGGGGTGCAACTGGTTGGGACGCCGTTCGGACACTACCTGCGCGGATTGCTGGTACACCGGGATGGCTCCGCGATTACCGAGGTGAACCAGCAGACGGGTGTGTATGCCGCACAGCAAACACGCCCACAGAGTTACCGGGTGGAGTGGGAGATGGAGGTGCGTGAAGACCTGTCGTACCCGATGCTGCTGGTGCGGATGCGCCGCTTGCAGAACCTGAGTGCAAGTCCGCTGCGTGTGGAAGCGGTATACCATTATGCTCAGAGCCAGCTGTACGGCGACGGCAGGGATGACGAGCCGTCCGGAGTGCCCAATTACTACCTGAACGCCGGCGCGTGGAGCCATCCGCAGGTCGGATTGTTCTATGGAGCGATGCCCTTTGAGTCGGAAAAGTGGAAGTGCACCTTCTGGAAAGACCCCGGCGGCGGACAACATCCCGACCTGTGGCAGGACGTGAAGCGGGAGGTGAAACCCGGCGAAACCATTGCGCTGGACGGCGGCTGGGTTGCGCTGCTCATCGGCAGAGGCGACTGGGTGAACCTGACCGCGCAGGTACAATCTCTTTCTGGGGTTGTGCACAGCGTACAATGGCTGCGCCGAAGATAGGCAAACTGGAGGCTAGGATTACCAGCGGCAGGCGCATCGCGACGCTGCTGGAACAGACGAACGCGCATCTGGTTATTGCCGGACGTCATATCCTTCGCGCGCAGGAAGCGGCACGCGAATCGAAAACAGAATCTCATCGGATAGGGACTCACTCGGTTTTGGGATATGTCATATGAGATGGGGTGACCTCATCGAGCAAATCATGCGGGAGAATAACGGCATAGCCTCCCTAACGCACCTGTATGAACGCGCACCACTGCACAGAGAGCAAATGCCCTCTGGCGACTGGCGTAAAACATTGCGAGGTGTTCTGTATCGAGAAGCAAAGGCAGGCAGATTCGTCAAAGTGGGTTTGGGAGTATATGCGTTGCCAGAAGCCAAAAAAGCAGAGCCGTCTTCTGCCTATCAGTACGCTCTCGATAAGCGTTCTTATCGGGACTATATCGGCAACAGACCTGACCTGCACGCTACCATCGAGGGTATGTTAATTGAAATCGGTAACTACCTGGATTACAACACCTACACTCCCGACGTCAACAGGCTGTTCGACGGCA
>JAPWUZ010000128.1 GCA_028275265.1 Armatimonadota bacterium
CAGATATCATTGTGCCGCGATTTAAGGAGATTGGCTACCTGTATGTGACACTGGATCTGGCGGGCTATCGCACCGGCAGCCTGAACGAACCGCTACGCAAAGCGGGTCTCATCCGCGCCGATTCGATTGAGGTAACGACGCATGGACGTTAAAGCCTTAGAGCAGCTGTTGCAGGCGGTACGCGAGGGCAATCTATCCGTGGAAGAGGCGTTACAGCGGCTCCGTGCCCTGCCTTATGAAAATCTGGAGTTTGCCCGTATCGATACCCACCGGGCACTGCGCGTCGGCTTTCCGGAGGTGGTGTTCTGTCAGGGAAAGACGCCGGAACAGGTGCTGGCGATACTGGGGCGGCTGGGGAACCGCCATCGAAAAGTGTTAGCCACCCGTGCCAGTCCGGAACTGGCATCGATGGTGATGGAACGCTTTCCACGCACTCGTTATCACGAAGCGGCGCGTATTCTGGTGCTGGGTGAGAGCGAGCCAGAGAGTGAGACTCCTCAAGACCGCTATGTGCTGGTGGTAGCGGCAGGCACGTCTGATTTACCGGTGGCGGAAGAGGCGGCGGTGACCGCATCCGAGATGGGCAGTCGTGTGGAACGGCTGTATGACGTGGGGGTGGCAGGCTTACACCGGTTGCTGTCGCAGTCCGAAAAGCTGTTCGCTGCCCATGTGCTGGTGGTGGCAGCGGGTATGGAGGGTGCGCTGCCCAGCGTGGTGGGTGGACTGGTGAGCCGCCCCGTCATTGCCGTGCCGACCAGCGTGGGTTACGGGGCGCACTTTGGCGGGCTCGCGCCGCTGTTGACCATGCTGAACTCCTGTGCGCCCGGCGTGGCGGTGGTGAATATCGATAACGGCTTCGGGGCAGGCTATCTGGCGCACCTGATTAATTGTGGATAGTACGAGTTTTCGGAAAATCCCCTGTGAACCCTTGACAACCGCATGGAAAAGGTGTATCATCTATTCGAAACGTTTCGCGAAACGTTTCGAGGAACCGATAATGCCTGCGACCATTCGCGACATAGCCAAAAGACTGGGGATCTCTGTCTCCACAGTGTCCTATGCACTGAACGGAGGACCGCGCCCCGTACCGGAGGAGATACGTCTGAAGGTACTGGAAGTGGCACGTGAGCTGGACTACCGCCCCAATCGTCTTGCTCGCTCGATGGTCACCGGCAAAACCGAGACCGTCGCCGTTGTGCCGCCCGTGGTGACGCGCAACATGTTGCGTTCCCCCTACATCCATGCGATGCTGTCCAGCATTGCCGATGCGGTCGGTGAGCACGGTTACGACATTCTGCTGCACACCTCCGCCACCCCAATGGACGACGTGACTTTGGTGCAGTCGTTGCTAAGCGGCAAGGTGGATGGTATCCTGCTCATCGCTCCGTTAAGCACGTCGCAGGTGCCTCAGGAGTTGCGTCTGCGCCATGTTCCATGTGTGGTGGTGTCGGCAAGGGTGGAGGGGGTGCCCAGTGTGTATGCGGATAACGCAACAGGCATCTTCGCGGCGATGGACTGGCTGTACGCCCACGGTCATCGCAGGTTCGGCTTTGTGGGTGGTCCGCCATCGTTCTACGACGCTCAACAACGCCTGCTTGCCTTTCGCCAGTATCTGGAGGAACACCGGTTGCTTCTGCGCAGCGAGTGGCTTGTTGAAGGAGATTTCACCGCGCGGGGTGCGATGAGCGGTGCGCGGGCGATGTTAACCCTGTCGGAACGCCCCACAGCCGTTCTGGCAGCAAACGATGAGACGGCGGCAGGCATCCTGCAAGTGGCTCAGGAGCTGGGGCTGCGCGTGCCCGAGGATGTGTCGGTGGTGGGCTTTGATGACACGCCGTTCGCACAGGTGTTGTCACCGCGTCTGAGCACTGTACGCCAGCCGCTGGAGCAGATGGCTGCTGAAGCGGTCAACATGCTGATGGCGTGGATGGAGCGACGCGAACGACCAGATGACGAAGAACGGACGTTCCCGACGGAACTGGTGCTGAGAGAAAGCACAGCACCGGCTCCCGGTTTACTATCTCAATAACGAGGAGGTCACACACCATGAAACGGTACGCTTTCACGCTCATCGAGCTGCTTGTTGTTATCGCGATTATCGCGATACTGGCAGCGATTCTGTTCCCCGTCTTCGCACAGGCGCGGGAAAAGGCGCGTCAGGCGACCTGTCTGAGCAATATGAAGCAGATGGGATTGGCAACGCGCATGTACCTGCAGGACTATGACGAGACCTGGTTCCCCGCCTGGCACAACCGTCCGGAAGGCAACGGGCACTGGTTCTTCCGCATCTCGCCCTACATCAAGTCCGGCACTGGAGACAACTGGGATACCTACCGGCAGAGCGGTGAAATCCGAATCTGCCCCTCCGGCATCGCCAAGCGGTTTAACTACTCCATGAACGACCACATCTGCCCGCTGTGGGGTGATTGGGACGGCTGGGTGCACTATGTGCCCGATAGCGACGCCATCTTCACCCACCCGGCGGAGACCATCGTGTACGGCGATGGCACTCAGATTGGTGCATGGGGCTATGACACCTCCGCCAACTTCTGCTGGTGGCCCGGGCAGGAGTTCTGCTGGTGGGGACGCTTCCCCGAGGGCGATAACGACCCGCTGTGGAAGCTGCTGGACCGCGACCTGAGCGCGAGTGACTGGGACGGCAATAACTGGGACTGGACACAGAACCAGGGCTATGGTCAGGTGCGCTACCGCCACAACATGACCGCCAGCTTCGTGTTTGCGGACGGTCACGCCAAGGTCATCCGTCGCGGACTGGTGAAGGTGCCATACAACTGGTCCCTCACCGGCAAAGACGAGAACGACTGGTCACGGTAGTACACCTTTTGCCGAGCCCTCCGCCGAGGCGGAGGGCTCAGGCGTTTGCAAACTCTGTTTATGCCGCCCGCGAGAAGATGGGCGTTAGTTTCTCCGCCTCCGCACGCAGTTGTTGCTCCTCGCGCGAGGTAATCTTCCGGAACCGCTCCCCCAGCTGCAGAGCCATCTTGAAGATGTTCTCATCGCCCGGCGGGATGGCGGCGGTGATGTGGGGCAGGGAGAGTGTGAAACGGAGCGCGAGCTCCGCCAGCTTCGGATCGGTGACCGGCTCGTACCAGCACTTCTCCAGCCGCTTCGCACCCTCTTGCCAGTGGGTCCGTGCCAGCGCTTTCAGGGCAAGCAGGGTCACGCCATGTTTGGGAGCTTCTTTCAGCAGCTCCCAGCCGAAGTTGCCCTTGAACAGCGTGACAAAGTTGAACGGAAACAGCGCACTGTCAAACGGGAACCGCTTGATGGCTTCGAGGGCGACCTCTTCCGAGTGGGCACTGAAGCCGATGTAACGCACTTTGCCCTGCTCGCGCGCCTTCAGGAAGACCTCCATCGCGCCACCCGGAGCAAAGCATTGCTCCAGCTCCTGCATGTTGGATAGCCCGTGCAGCTGGTAGAGGTCAAAGTGGTCGGTCTGCAGTTTGCGCAGAGAGGCTTCCAGCTCTTCCTGTGCGCCTTTGGCGTCGCGTTTGGTGGTCTTGCACGCGAGGAAGATTTTATCGCGGAAGGATTTGATGGCGGGACCCATGCGCTCTTCGGCGTCCCAGTAAGTAGGCGCGACGTCAAAGTAGTTTACGCCGCGCTCGAACGCCTCGCGGGCGATGGCATCCGCCTCTTTTTGGGGCAATCGCGCCAGCACGATACCTCCCAAACCGATGATGGAGAGTTTGTCTCCCTTTTTACCATAGGGACGTTTCGCAATCATGTTACACCTCCTTCATAATGCGCTAAACGCTGCTCCAGAACGCGGGTGCTGTCTTGCAGTCCGCCTTCGCGGTTGCGGGCGACCCACAACCGGCGATGCTCCCCCAGTATCTCGCGCATCTCAGTCGCCAGAGCATGCCGCTCCGATCCCGTGTTAATGATACCCGTACGCACCGCCAGCGCGCGACGACAACCATGCAGCAACATCCGCACCGCGTTGGCAAACTCGTCAACAATCAGGCTGGCGTCTGTCCTGTCCATGCGCGCGCGGGGCAGTGGCTCAGTTACCGCGCGGATGTACTCCATCGTCGCGCGAATGGTTTGCTCGGTCACGCTTTCAGGAATGGGTTGGGTGAGCGACGAGTGCACGAAGTGGAACAGCACGCTGGCGTTACCCACCAGATGCCCGATTTTCTGATAGGCGTTGCCAAGGTCATAGACCAGCCTGCCCATGACCTCTGCGTCGTCGCGGAAAACGTGTGTGTCCAGTGCGCGCATGATGTTGAGGTCGCGGTTTGTCTCATAGCACCACGAGTACGCCGCGCCCGCTGTGAAACCCAGATAACTGACAGGCAGATACTGCCAGTGTCCGTTATCGCCCCAATCAGTAATCAGGTAGCCGATGGCGCCGTGCTTGAGCCCGTTCTCGGCGGCGTTACGCAGATTGCCAAGGCAGTTGTCCGTCCGACCGACAATGGTGTTCCACGAGGAGGTACCCGGGCACACGAAAAAGGGGATCCCCGACGCCGCGAACTTCGCACCGTGTGCGTCGAAGGGATGTTCCGCCTCGTAGCCCCATTCCAGCGCGACCACGTCTTTGGGCAGCTCCGGCACCAGCTCGGGATGCTCCATGATGATGTCGCCCCAGAAGTGCATGGTGCGCCCGTGTCTTTTGACCAGGTCGTAAATCTTCAGCAGAAACTCCAGGTACACCCGTCCTTTGCCTTTGCGCTCACACTCTCCCTTGCTTTTGCCCAGACCGAGGTCGAAGGTTTCGTCGCACCCTACGTTGAACTTGCAACTGCTGAAGTGCGGCAGCAGCTCCTCGTATAGCCCGGCGATGAATTGCAGGCTTTCCGGGTTGGTGGGGTCTAAGCTGAACGGTTCGTCGCTGTGTCCGCCCCACGGCCAATCGAACCCGTCTGGGCATTCGGCAAGGTGGCGGTAGCGGGGCAGCTTCAGCCAGCGGTGCATGTGTCCGAAGGAGTTCTGGTTGGGAACCAGCTCGATAAACCGCTGGCGGCAGTAGGCATCTAGCCGCAGGATGTCCTCGCCGGTCATTGGGCTGGCTTGCGCCCATACCTCGCGGTGCTGGCGATAGGCGAAGGTATGCTCGGTATACAGCTCCAGATGGTTTATCTTCCACTCCGCCAGCTCGTCGACCAGCGCAAAAAGAGTTTCCAGCGTGGGCACCTTGTCGCGGCTGATATCCAGCATCACTCCTCGCGAGGGGAAGTCGGGATGGTCGTCGATCTCGCCACAGGGCAGCTCGCCCGCGCACTGGCGCAGTATCTGTCGCAGGGTCATCACCCCGTAGAACAGTCCGGCGGCATCGCCCGCGGTCAGGTGCGCGTGCTCTGGCGTGATGCGCAAATGATAGCCCTGCGCGGGAATACTCGCGTCCGCTTCCAGAGTCAGGATAACCTGTGCCAGCGGGTCGCCCTCTGCACTGCCCACCCACAGGTTCCACTGTATGCCCTGCGTTTCCCATACCGCCTCCTGCAGGCGCGCGGCGATGGGGAACACCGCTTGCGGTTCACCCTGACAGACAATGCGGGCGTTGTGGCGCAGCGGCAAAGTACCCTGCCCATCGCGCATTCGGCGTGGTGTGGGTAGCAAAACCAGCTCGCTCAGGTTCATCGCAACGCTCCTTCCGTGAGAATAGATTCACCGTAGGAGTTACGCAGTGGCGATGAACAGCTTGCAGACTACGCTTTTTCAGTGATTTCAGGGACATTTTCCTGTCATGCTGAGCGACAGCGAGGCATCTCAGCGTGTTGAAAGAGATTCTTCGCCTCGCTCAGAATGACAGTTTATGTCGCCTGATGTCGCAAATCTTCGAGCAGCCTTCCAACTGCGTAACTCCGATCATCGGCGAAAATCACTAACCGTGCCAGCACCGATATGGCTCCTGTATTCAGTTGCACGCAGGCAGCGGATAATCCTGTCTGCAGGGGAAGATTTCATACAGGCGATGGAAATCGCGTTAGCCATTGATGTCCAGATATTTGCGCAGCTCGGTGGTGGGAAGCGCACCAGCACGCAGCACTCGCGCCGGGCGCGTGGTTACCTCCAGCACGGTGGAAGGCACACCACCGCCAGTGTTGCCCGCGTCTATCACCACGTCCACCTGTTCCAGCAGGCGAGGTGATACGTCCTCCACCCGTGAAGGCGGTTCCTCACCCGACAGATTGGCACTGGGCGCGACAATGGGTCTGCCGAAAGCCCGCAACAGCGCCAGCGCCACCGGATGGTCTGGTATCCGCACCCCTACGGTATCTGCCCCTGCGGTAACAACGTCGGGTAGCAGGGCACTGCGCCAGTAGACAAGGGTCAACGGGCCGGGCATAAATGCGCGGATGAGGGGTATCAGGTCTTCAGGCACCTCGCGCCATAACAGCCGCAGACCATCTACGTCTGCCACCTGCACCGGCAAAGGCTTATCGGATGGGCGACCTTTGACCTCCCACACGCGGCGCACTGCCTCTTCCGAAAGGGCATCCGCTGCCAGCCCGTACACCGTCTCCGTCGGGAAGATGACCAGTCCACCCCGATGAAGAACTTCGGACGCCTGTTGCACCGCATGATTCAGTGAGTCAGGAGAACCCGGTACCACCTGTATGACCTGTGCCACAGTTCTACTCCTTTTGGCGAGATGAACGGTACCTTCCCTCCACGACGCGCCCGACGCCTGCGAGGTCGTTGAGAATACGCACCGCCGTATATCCCGACTCTTCCAGTAAGTTGGCGACTGCCTCCGCTTGCCCCATGCCGACCTCCATCATTAGCCATCCACCCTCCTGCAGATGGAAATGCGCTTCTGCCGCCAGCCGTCGGTGGAACTGCAGGGCATCACCGCCAGCAAACAGCGCGTGTGGCGGCTCCCAATCGCGCACTTCGGGCTGCAGGGACAGCCGTTCACTTTCCGCAACGTACGGTGGATTGGACGCGATGACCTCAAAGCGATGTCCTGCCAGAGGCTGCAGCAGGTCACCCTGCAAAAAGCGCGCTCGCTCTGCCACACCATGACGTTCCGCGTTCTCGCGTGCCACACGCAGGGCGGCTTCGCTGATGTCGGTCGCCCACACTCGTACTCGAGGCAAATTCACTGCCACCGCTACCGCGATACACCCGCTTCCCGTGCCGATGTCCGCCACGGTAGCCGGCTGTTTGGCGAGAACCGCCTCCACAAGCACCTCGGTTTCTGGGCGAGGAACCAGCACATCCGGGGTCACGGCAAACTCCAAACCGTAGAAGCCCGCTTTACCCAGAATGTACGCCAGCGGTTCACGACGCGCCCGGCGTTCCAGACGAGTCTGCCACTCCTGTATGATATGCCCGTCCACCTCCTCTTCAGGATGCGCGTAGAGATAGGCTCGCCCAACACCCAGCAGGTCCTGCAACAACAGCTCGGTGTCCAGACGAGGGGTATCCACGCCCGCCTGATCGAGAATGCGCGTCCCCT
>JAPWUZ010000187.1 GCA_028275265.1 Armatimonadota bacterium
GATTCCCTCCTTCGCGCTGGCGAGGATGGCTTCCGAGGCGTCTAGCATGAGGATATTCTCTATCTCCTCCTTGACGCGCTCGGGGTCGGCGGCGGGCAGGTCGATTTTGTTGATGACGGGGATGATTTCGAGGTGATTGTTCATCGCCAGGTTGACGTTGGCAATGGTCTGCGCCTCCACGCCTTGGGAGGCATCCACTACCAGCAGCGCGCCCTCACACGCCGCGAGGCTGCGGGAGACCTCATAGGTGAAGTCCACGTGCCCCGGCGTGTCGATAAGGTTCAGCTCGTACTCCTGTCCATCGCGCGCGCGGTAGGTCAGGCGCACGGCGGTCATCTTGATAGTGATGCCCCGCTCACGCTCCAGGTCCATCTGGTCCAGCACCTGCTCCTGCATCTGGCGGGGGTCAATCGCACCCGTAAACTCCAGAATGCGGTCGGCGAGGGTGGACTTTCCGTGGTCGATGTGCGCGATGATACAGAAGTTCCGGATATGGTCTTGCGGCGCGTGTTGCATCGATGCCTCCTGCACCGATGCCTATTGTATCCGAGAACAGGGCGAAAAGTCAATCAGTTGCCCTGCATCACCTTCTCGATCTCCGCGGCGAGGGACAAATGTCCCTGAATCATCTGACCCTTTTCACCCACAAACAGGAAGTACGTGGGCGTGGAGTTCACTCCATATCGCCGTGCCGTGGCTATGTCGTTGAGGATTGCTTCCTGCACTTCCCTGCTTTTCATATCCTTATGGAACTGCTCCATATTTAAGCCCAGCGAGCGTGCGAACTCTTCCAGCCGCTTGTCGCTGGCATCCTGCTCGTTAAAGATAAGGTCCTGCATCTCCCAGAACTTGCCCTGCCGGTATGCCGCCTCGGCTGCCCGCGCGAACAGCATTGCCTTCGGATGGATATCCAGCGGATAGTGTCGGAATATCAGACGGATTTTACCCTCGTACCTCAGCAGTAACTGCTCGACGGTCTCATTTCCCCGGCGGCAGGAAGGACACTGCATATCGCTGAATTCCACCACAACCACTTTCGCATTGGGGTTGCCTTTCTCCGGCCTGCCGGGTATCACCAGGTCACTGAGTTTAATCTCCGTGGGTTTGGCTTCGGGGAGTTGTGGTGGACGGGTATAGTAATTTAGCGCTGCCAGTCCCGCGCCCAAAATCAGAACGAGCCCCAGCAAGATTAACAGAAAACGTGTCTCCGACTTCATTTTTCCCTCGCTATGCCTCAGATGGTGTGGTTATGAGATGCGGCTGTCGCCACGCCAGCAAGCTCAGCACAAACAGTGCCGTAGCGATTATAGCAGAAGCCATGCACCACTGGCAAATCGCGTGAATGACGAACAGCTCCAGATAGGTAAGATACAGTGAAACCAGAAAGCCCACCGTACCCCACAGCAAAAGCAGGTGTGCGAACAACCGCTGATGTTCTGCGGGCACAGAAGGTCGCAGGGCACACAAGAACGCAAAGGACAGATAGAACAGCGTCCCATAGGCGGCTACCGGTATGCCAAACAGGCGCGATGTGGGATGTTGTGCCACCTGGTCGCAACCAGCGTTCGTACAGGGGATATTTGCATTCAGCACGTGCCAGTACCACAGCAGCCCCGCCACAATCAGCCCTGCTACAGCGAGCGCGAACATCACTCGGTTGACCTTGACACTGCTCATGCCTCTCCATCCGCACTATTCTTCTGACGAAAGCTGCCCGCTACCCCAACCGGAAGCATAGTTGGGCGGTTCCTTCACAATCCAGATGTCGTGCGGGTGGCTTTCGCGTAATCCCGCATTAGTAATACGGATGAAGCGCGCGTTCTGTCGCAACTCTTCGAGTGTTCGTGCGCCCAGATAGCCCATGCCGGAGCGAACCCCGCCCACCAGCTGGTAGATGGTTTCGGAAACGGGTCCCTTGTAGGGGACGCGCCCTTCCACGCCCTCCGGCACGAAACGGTCGGCGCGTTGCTGGTAGTAGCGGTCGCTGCTGCCCTCCTGCATCGCGCCGATAGAGCCCATACCGCGATAGTCCTTGTAGGCTCGTCCCTGATACAGCACGACCTCGCCGGGTGCTTCCTCTGTGCCCGCCAGCAGATTGCCAACCATCACACACGAAGCCCCTGCTGCCAGCGCTTTGGTGATGTCGCCCGACCAGCGGATGCCACCGTCAGCGATGGTGGGGATGTCATACTTCGCCGCCTCTTCGGCACAGTCCATAATCGCGGTCAACTGCGGCACACCGACCCCCGCCACCACGCGCGTGGTGCAGATGGAGCCTGCGCCAATGCCCACGCGGATGCAGTCCGCTCCTGCCTCAATCAGGGCGCGGGTACCTTCTTTGGTCGCCACGTTGCCCGCGACTACTGGCAGGTTCGGATATGCACGCTTGATGGCTTTCACCGCGTTGATGACGCCCGCAGAATGCCCATGCGCCGAGTCCACCACCACAAAGTCCACCCCTGCATCGACCAGCGCGCTCACCCGTTCCAGAGTCTGGCGAAGCGGTCCTACCGCTGCCCCCACGCGCAACCGTCCTTTGCTGTCCTTCGTTGCCTGGGGGTACTGGCGGATTTTCAGGATGTCCTTAATCGTAATCAGTCCGCGCAGGTGGAAATGTTCGTCCACGATGGGCAGTTTCTCAATGCGGTGCTCCTGCAGTATCTCCTGAGCCTGCTCCAAGGTGGTGCCCACAGGCGCGGTGATCAGCCCCTCCTTGGTCATGACCTCTTCGATGCGGCGGTCGAAGTTCTGCTCAAAACGGATGTCACGGTTGGTAAGGATGCCTACCAGCACTCCTTCCTCGTTCGTGATGGGCACGCCGGAGATGTGATAGCGTTCCATAATGGCAAGCGCATCGCGGATGGTATCGTGAGGACTGAGAGAGATGGGGTGAACGATAATGCCATGTTCCGACCGTTTGACTTTATCGACCTCCTCCGCCTGACGCTCGATGCTCATGTTGCGGTGTATGACGCCCACCCCGCCCTCTCGCGCTATAGCGATAGCCATGCGCGCTTCCGTCACGGTATCCATCGGCGAGCTGACAATAGGTACGCGCAGAGTGATGTCCGCTACCAGGCGAGTAGAGGTGTCCACGAGGTCGGGGGTTATCTCCGTACCGCGCGGTTCCAGCAATACGTCGTCGAAACTGAGACCCTCGCGTATGTGATGTGCCATCGCTCCACTCCTGCGGGCTTTCTTTTTAGTATACCAAATTGGGCAGGATATTGGTAGGAAGGCACACCGTTACGCACTGCGTCGTACGCGAGTGGCCACCTCACCCAGCAGGGTAAACACTGTGGTACCCTGTGCGCCCAGCCCGATTGCCTGCCGGAGGTGCTCTTCCGCACGTCGGAAGTCGCCGTCGATCACGTACAGCTCTCCCAATCGCACATGATACGCGCTCTCGCGCGGGTCCAGGCGAGTGAGCGTCTCCAGAGCGCGGATTTCCCGATCCACCATGCCGTGGTCTTTGGTGAACTCGGCAAACTCTTTCCAAACTTCGATGTTTTCCGGCTCGATGGTCACCGCGCGCTCATACATCTTGACGGCTGCCAGCACATCGTGGTCGGTCAGGTGTTTCATCTGCGCCCCCATGCGCAGGGCATGTACGTTGTCGCTATCGATGTTGTCCAGCACATGCTCGAACACCATCAGGGCGGCGGGATACACTTCCAGTCGCGCCAGAGTATCGCCCAAGAGCAGGTTCGCCTCGAGGTGCAGGGGTTGTAGTGCGACAGCTGCCTGCAGTGCCTGCAGTGCGCCGTTGAGGTCGTTCGTGTATTCCAGCAGGAGTTTGCCGGTCATCAGCTGCGCCTCAAAATCGTCGGGAGCGATTTGCGCAGCCATCTGGTAGTAGGTGAGGGCGTTCTTCGCCTCCCGTCGCCGCAAATACTCGGCAGCAATCCACTTGCGCACCTGCGCGTTCTGCGGCTGCTCTTCTGCCAGACGCTTCCACAACTGCAACGCCAGCTCGGGGGGACGTTGTTCTCTGGCATACAACGCGGCAACGCTCTCGCACATGCCGGGCCACTCTTTGCGAGCGTGCAGTACCTTCTGGTAGACATAGGTGGCTTCGTGGTTGGTCACACCGTTTTGCGCGTACGCCTTCGCCAGCGCGACCAGTATCTCTGCATCGTCCGGGTAGTTTTTATGGGCGACCGCGTACACCCCCAGCGCCTTCTGGGAATAGTCCTCTGCCTTCGCCAGAGCCTGGGCATAAGCGTATGCAACGGTAGCGTCGGATGGGTTGTGTTCAAATGCTTTGGCGTAAAGGCTGACGGCTGTTTTCGTTTGCGCACCACGCTGGGCAAGGCAATGCGCCATCGCACACTGCACGTCGCGGATATCGCCGCCTATCTCTTCCAGCACGGGTGCCACCGTCTTTTCGCTCTTTAGCGCTCGCTGGTAAAGCTCCTCTGCCTGCTCATCATACAGGTTGTTCCTCGCCAATGCGGTTACCAGCGCGGCGAAGGTGTGCATGTCCTCCGGGTTCTGGGAAAACGCTTCGCGGTAAACAGGCAGGGCGTCTTCATCGTAACACCGCATCAGCATCTGGCATCTTGCCAGAGCCGCCACATAGCGTTTGCGCGAGTCGCCCCCCAGGGCAATCGCCGCACGCAGCACCTCTGCCTCCCATGGTTTACCCTGCACGTGTCCGCACACCCATTCTGCCAGAAAGTGCGTGTTGGCTGCGTCACGGGGCGAATGTTTGAAGAAGGCGTAATACACCTTCAGAGCCTGCGCGTCCGTACGGGGTGGATAGGCACGCGCCAGATAGGTCAGCCAACCCGGGTTGCGGGGGTTTTCGGCGTAGGCCTGTGATACCACCTCGACGCACTCCGGGGTGACGTTGCCCTCGCGCACAATGGTGTTGGCAAGCTCTTCCAGCATCTTGGGACGCGATAGATTGAACCGCTCCCACAGGGGATGCTCTTTCCACTCCTCGCGAACCACCCGCACCCATACCGGAATCATCTGCTCATCCTGCGGAAGCCAACCCTGTTTGTATGCCGCCGCCAGCAGAAAAGCCGGACCGGGGTCGTCGGGTTGTACGGCGAAACGGCGACGGTATACTCCTACCCGACCGACGGAGAAGACGCCGGCGTCCACGTCTGCCTCCACCAGACATCTTTCTATGCGGGTGCGGCTAATGTCGTCCAGATGATTACACTTCAAGGCAGCGAGATAGAAGGCGAAAGCCACGCGACTGGTGCGGGGTGGGTCTTCCAGCGACCATTTGCGCGCCAGCGCCACCACAGCCTTGCGATATGCGACCAGCACGCTGGCGAAAGCCCCAATCAGGCTCCCCGCTGCAGCCGCGAAGGGGTGAACGGGGAAGAGTAATATTGCACCG
>JAPWUZ010000007.1 GCA_028275265.1 Armatimonadota bacterium
CGAGAGGTTATCGGGTGCAGCTGTGTCTGCCCGCGAACGCCAATGCGGAACGTAAGCGGATATTGCGCGCCTTCGGCGCGGAGTTAATCCTCACCGACCCGCGGGAGCAAACGGATGGTGCCATCCGTAAGGTGCAGCAAATCGTGGAAGCCGAGCCAGAGCGATACTTCTATCCCGACCAGTATAATAACCCTGCCAACTGGCAAGCACACTATCACACGACCGGCGTGGAGATTTGGGAGCAGACGCAGGGCGAGGTGACGCACTTCGTGGCGGGGTTGGGCACCAGCGGCACGATGATGGGCACAGGGCGACGCCTGAAGGAGTATCATCCAGGAATTCGCCTCGTCGCAGTCCAGCCCGACAGCCCGTTTCATGGTCTGGAGGGGCTGAAACATCTGGAGACGGCTCTGGTGCCGGGTATCTACGATCCTGCCGTACCTGACGAAATCATGGAGGTTTCCACAGAGCAGGCGCACGCCATGGCGCGCCAGCTCGCCCGTGAGGAGGGGCTGTTTGTGGGCATCTCCGCAGGGGCGGCAGTATATTGTGCGCTTCGGGTGGCAGAGCGGATTTCGTCTGGTACAGTGGTCGCGCTCGCGCCAGATGGAGGCAGTCGCTATATCACAGACCCCCTGTGGGAAGAGGAGGAGTGATGCTCTCGCTAAGCGCCGAACACGCTACGAGTATCCGCCAGCACGCGAGAGCAGAGTATCCGCACGAGTGTTGTGGCGCGTTGCTGGGACGCGAACTGAGTGGCGATGTGCGCTGGGTGGAAGAGGTGGTGCCCATCGCCAATGAGCAGGAAGACAACCGCGAGCGACGCTTCCTAATTACGCCGGTGCAGATGATGCAACTGGAGCGCGAGGCGAAACAGAAATCGCTGAAGGTATTGGGATTCTACCATTCGCACCCCGACCATCCGGCGCGTCCCAGTGAGTTTGACCGCGAGAACGCTCTGCCTTACTACTCGTATCTGATTATCTCGGTGCAGAAAGGCAAACCCGCTGAAATGCACTGCTGGCGGCTGTTGGAAGACCGTAGCGGCTTCGAGCGCGAACCTACCGAAATACGCGGACTTTGACGAAAGAGGTGAATGGCATGGCAATAACCGTTTTGATACCCAGTGCGCTGCAAGCCTACACCGGTAACCAGAGCGAGGTGCAGGTGCAGGCGAGCACGGTCGGCGAGGCTTTGCAGGCAGTGGTAGCGACCTATCCTGAGCTGCGCAAGCACCTGTACAATGAGCAGGGTAAGTTGCGCAGCTTTGTCAACGTGTACCTTGGCGAGGAAGACACCCGGTATCTGCAGGGGCTGGAGACGCTGGTCAAGGACGGCGATACGCTGATGATAGTGCCATCGATTGCCGGTGGGAGCGTGTCGGTGCTGGAGCATGAAGCGGTACAGCGGGCATCGTTGGACAACGAGGAGATTCTGCGCTACAGCCGGCATCTCATCCTGCCAGACGTGGCGATGGAGGGGCAGACCAAGCTCAAGGCAGCAAAGGTGTTGTGCGTGGGAGCGGGGGGATTGGGTTCGCCCTTAGCCCTATATCTTACGGCAGCAGGCGTGGGTACCATCGGTCTAGTGGATTTCGACGTGGTGGACCTCACCAACCTGCAGCGACAGGTGCTGTACACCAGCCAGGACGTGGGGCGTCCCAAGCTGGAGGTGGCGAAAGAGCGGCTGCAGGCGATGAACCCGCATGTCACGATACGCACCTACGAAACCCGTCTCACCCGCGAAAACGCGCTGGAGATATTCTCCGATTACGACATCATCGTAGACGGCACAGACAACTTCGCTACCCGCTATTTGGTTAACGACGCCTGCGTGCTGCTCGGCAAGCCGAACGTGTACGGTTCCATCTTCCGCTTTGAGGGGCAGGCTTCGGTCTTCTACGCTAAAGAGGGACCCTGCTACCGCTGCCTGTATCCCGAGCCTCCGCCGCCAGGACTGGTGCCCAGCTGCGCGGAAGGTGGAGTCTTGGGCGTGCTACCAGGCATCATCGGCACCATCCAGGCGATGGAGACGATCAAGCTAATCTTGGGGCGGGGAGAGCCTCTCATTGGCAGGCTGCTGCTGTTCAATGCACTCAAAATGCAGTTCCGCGAGCTGAAGCTGCGCAAAAACCCGCAGTGCCCCGTGTGCGGACAGAATCCCGTCATTCGCGAGCTCATCGACTACGAAGAGTTCTGCGGAATGCGGGGTGAGGAGAGTACGGCATCGGTGGACGTTATCGAAGAGATTACCCCCACCGAGCTCAAGCGGCGATTAGATGCCGGAGATGATATCTTCTTGCTGGATGTGCGCGAACCGGTGGAGTGGCAAATCTGCCGTCTGGACGGTGCGGTGCTGATTCCCATGAATACGATTCCAGCGCGAATGCACGAGCTGGATTCGGCGCGAGAGATTGTCGTCTATTGTCGCTCTGGCAAACGCAGCGCACAGATTGCCGCGTTTCTCAAAGCAGCCGGTTTCCGAAAGGTGAAGAACCTGCAAGGAGGCATCCTGCAGTGGTCCGATGAAGTAGACCCGACCGTGCCGAAGTATTGAAGGCTTTTCCACTGTAGAAACCTGCGCTTTAGACTACGTTTGTCAACGACCAATCCGCAGGTGAGCCGCGGGCGGGGCGGAGAATGTTCTGCTCGGGCGAAGTCGTGTGCTTCACGTGCCGTTTGGCGGACTCATACAGCACCCCTCTACGGATTTGACAAGCACACTTTACTAAAGTATAATTTAGTAAAGTATACTTTAGTAAACCACATGTGGGAGTAGACCGCCATGCCAGCGACCGCACGATTTCTACGTCCAGAACCGTTTTTCGACCGAGAGGATGACCTTTCGCAGCACAAACGCGCCGTGTACGCCATATTCGCGATAGGTGGCTTTTCCCCCGACCTGTACGCCACTGCACAAAGCGTGCCCGATGAAGTTTGGCTGATCGATCAAACGTCCCTCTTGCCAAATACCAGCATCGCCAGCGCCAGCACGACCGCGATATATCCGAACACATAGCCGATTTCCCACCCCCTTGGCGGGCTCTCGAAAGCCTGAAACCGCTGGCTCGCCAACATCCGCTCGGGCACTATCACCATCATCTCTTCCAATACCCACCGACGCAGGTGGTTCATCGGCACGAACCAGCGCACGTTGTTCGCCACGTTCAGCAACGTGTCGATATCGAACACGATACCGAACTCGCGCATCGGTTTTTCCGACCATGCCACGCCCGCCGCGATGATAGACAGCGCAATAGTCAGCCCCACCGACGCGAAGGTGGAGAAAAACAACGTGAGCGTGCCGAACAGTATCGGATAAAGCAGTACCACCAGCGGGGCACGCCACGTCTCCAGGTAGCTCTTGCCCATCATCACCCGAACAGATACGTAAAGCAGAACCGTCCAGAACAACGTGTTCACCAGTGCGAACACCAGCACACCTATCCACTTGCCCAGCACCACCTGATAGCGATGCACCGGCTTGTACAGGATGGCGTAGAGCATGCCCCGCTCGATCTCCAGCGCAATCGCCCCCGACGCCAAAGTCATCGCCATCACCGAGCCGAAGAACTTCACCACGTCCAGCCCCAATATCAAGGTGATACGTGGAACCACGCTCTGCACAATCGGGTCATTCGGCCGCACCGACGCCCCCAGCTTTGCCACAAACACAAACCCAACCACCGCCAGCGAAGCCAGCAGAGACGCTATCCAGAGACGTCGGCGCAGGGTCTCCTTCAGGGTCAGAGACGCTATCAGATAGACTGCTCTCACTTCGTCTCTTCCACCACCCTCACGAATAGGTCTTCGAGGCTCTCACGGTGCGGCACAAAACGCATGATTTCCCCGCCTGCCTCTATGATGCACCGAGCCAGCATAGGGATATCCTCCTCGCTCTGCACCTCCGCCGTGAAGCTGGTACCATCCTCTGACAGCACGGATGACACCGCACGGACAGCCTGCATCACGCGCTCCGATGGAACGCGCAGTTCCACATCGACCACAGGATGAACCTGCAACAGCATATCCAGATCCCCTTGCCGCTGCACCCGTCCTGCCCGCAGAATCGCCACCTCATCGCACACCATCTCCACCTCCGACAGCAGATGCGAGTTCAGGAAAATCGTTTTGCCTCGCGATTTCAGGTGCAGGATGAGGTCGCGGACGTCTCGCCTGCCCAGAGGGTCGAGCGCGGAGGTAGGCTCGTCCAGAATGATGAGGTCAGGGTCGTGCAGGATAGCCTGTGCAATGCCGAGACGCTGCTGCATCCCTTTGGAGAACTCGCGCACCCTCGAACGCGCACGTTCCGATAAGCCGACTTGCTCCAGCACCTCTGGCACACGCCGGGCGAGCAGATGCCTGTCCATCCCAGCCAGCCTGCCGTGAAACCAGAGTAACTCCTCTGCCGTGAGCAGGTCATGAAACTGGAACTTTTCGGGCAGGAAGCCGATGCGCCTGCGCACGCTCATGCTGGAGATGGCCTCCCCGAAGATACGGAAGGAGCCAGAAGTGGGATACACATTGCCCAGCAACATCATGATGGTGGTGGTCTTGCCTGCGCCGTTAGGACCCAGGAAGCCGAACACGCATCCCTGCGGCACTTTCAAGTCCAGCGAGTCCACCGCAACCACCACTTGCTTCCTCAGCCGGGAACGATATACCTTACGCAGCTGATGGGTTTCGACCGCGTATTCCGTCATACCGTCTGCTTCCACGCCTTCACTCTATTCAGAAAGAACCACGCGCCCACAATCAGCGCGGCGATGGTGACCACTCCTTGCATCTCCAGAGGCAGCAGCATGAATACAAAACTCAACACGGTCAACACCGCCATTACCGTCAACCAAGCCCGCAACACCTTTTGTACCACCTGCTCTTGCGCCGCCCACTCCTTCAGCGCGGCGAGGGTCTCTATGGGGCTACCGCATTGGATGCACCGCCTGGCTTCGCCGGGGTTTTCCGAGCCGCACATCGGACACAATACCAGCTTGCGCTGGGCAAACGCTTGCTCCCGCTTCCAGGATTGCAGCTTGCCCCTCTCCAGTCGCGACAGTGCAGGCGAACTCTCCACGGCATATTCCAGATGCTCAATGGCTTCGTCTAACCTGCCGAGTTTATACAGCTTCTCCGCCAGCACGACTCTCGCGAGATGGTTTTCGGGGTCTGCGGCAAGGGCATCTCTGGCGCGGTACATCTCCTCTTCGTCTATCTTTCGCAGCGCACGGCGATTGAACATGTCACCCAGCCACGGCATTATCGCCACCCCAGAGACCAGCAGCATCAATGCCATAAAAGCCAGCCATGCACTGCCACTCACCAGCAGCAGCCCCATCAGACCGATATACGTGCATAACAGTACCGCCAGCTCCCCGCCCGCAATACTGCCCTCAATCCACCAGCCGATGAAGCGATACACGGGGAACGCCGCCAGCAACGCGCCCAGCACGAAAAGCATTAACGCTTCGCCCATTCCGGCTATACCTCGACACTCACTATCCTTGCTCCCGCCTCTTCGTCCTCCTCATCCCACAATATCTCGACACCGTCATCGGGCAGCGGTTGCCCTGCGTTCTCCAGTTGTGCTAGGTGGTTGCGCAACAGTTCGCTTAGCAGTCCTACCGCTGCCCCTTCGCTCTCGCCGTGCGCTACTAAACCGGGCACCGCGGGCAGTATCGCCACGTAACCCTGCGGGTCGTCTGGTTCCACGATGGCTCGATAGCTCCTGCCGAATGTCTTCATCTCTTTTCTACCCGCACGGCGGTCTCACCACTGTTGCCGTTAATCTCAGGCAGGTACATGCCGAACGCCTGCACGGGTCGGGCGCGAACCTGCCCTGGACGCTCCGCACGCAGGACATAGGTAATCACGCTTTTGCCTTTGGGAATGCGCTCACACAGGTACGCCACGCGGTCATCTCTCACCTCTCGCCGCGAATACCAGTATCTCCAGTCGTACTCGTCAGCCTCGCGTTCCACAAACTCGAAGCCGGAGGGTTTGGGGTCGTCGATGACTCCGTAATAGATATCGGTGGCGCAGTGGATAACCAGTTTGACCACCATTTGCTCGCCGGGGCGGAAGACGCCTTTTGCCGGTTGCAATGTCCACAGATACTCGGATTCGTCGCCGTAACGGCGCATCAGTCTTCTGTGCTCCTCAGGCGTGAGCCGGCGAGGCACACGTCTGAGATAGGTGCGTTCCACCCGTAGCTGCTGCGCGGTCGCCTGCACACGCTCGGTCGGCTCGAAGTAACGCACCATCACCGACGCCACCACCGCGCCCTCTCCCTCATGCTCGATACGCAGCACATTGTTTCCATCGCGCAGCTGGGCGGTCGGTATCTCTATCGTATCCTCCGGGCGCAGCCAGTCCTCCGCTCCATACTGCAGCTCCCGGACCACGCTGTCGTTCAGCACCACCCGTACCCGATGCGTGCCTTTCACCACCTGAGGCATCCGTCGGGCATACTCCACCAGCGCCATGATGACCTGTGCGGTGTCATTGGTGGACAGCCAGTACTCGCCCTGTCGCTTCTCTGCAAGCCAGCGCAGTGTCTTCGGCAGCAAGGGGTGTCGCGGGTCGTTCCGCACCATCACGCGCGCGACCCATGCGCTCGCGTAGGTATCCTGAGCGTACCACAGCCACTCCACCTGACGCTTCATCTGCGGGGTGGCTTCGCGCCAGAAGGCGGTAGTGGGAGTTTGGATGGCACGGGTGAGTATCTCTCCATACAGCTGCTTTGCCTGCGCAAGTAAGTTCGCCTGCTGCAAGCCCATCACCAGCGCACACTGCGCCGATGTGCCCAGATACCCTCGCGCCTCATACAGACGCAGCAACGGCTTCTGAGCCCAGCGGGGCGAGATTCGCGCCGCCGTGGCCAGCGCATGTGCCTTCTCGTTAAGACGATGCACCCACTGCACCATCATCAGGTCCTGTTTGGACTTCGGCACTCCCTTGAGGCTAGGAGGCTGGGATGGCGTCGCAGAGATCAGGCGGAACAACGCGTTGGTACCCCGCTGGACGCGCTCCTCGGAGACCGTAAAACCTGCCTCTTTCGCCTGCTGCAGAGCATCCAGCGCCAGCGCGGTCCAAAGAAGATTATCCGTGGAGTGCTCCGTGTATCCCCAGCTCCCTTCCCCGTGCTGCAATGCGCTGAGGCGGGTGATGCCTCGGCGCACCGCTTCCTGTGCCCTCTGACGGCGTTCCGCATCCTGTACGCCCAGAGCATCCATGACCTCCAGCACCCGCAACGCGCTGAGCATGGGATGCACCGTCTGCTCCACACAGCCGTAGGGGTAGGTCAATATCTCATCCAGCGCCCCAACCGCCGTGCCGAACCATGAAGGAGCCACCCGCACTATCGCCTGCAGGCTACCCGGAACGCGCTGAGCTGCCAGACGAAACCACTTTTCCACCGCTCGCTCTACCACAGAGGCAGAAGCGAAAAGACGGGGTACCCCCCGAGGGTATACAGGTACCTTCAGCTCCATGCCATCGAACTCTTCGGCAGAGCGGGCGGTGAGAGTGAAAACCGCCTCTCCCGCCGAGTCGGCGGCTACCGTCCATTCCACACTCGCCTGTCCCTGCGGCGGCAGGGTCAAACGTCTGCTTTGCCCTTCCGCGATACGCACCGAACCGCCAACCTGCAGCGATACCTGCACCTCCTGAGGCTTCTCGGTATAGTTATGCACCACGCCTGCGATGACGGAACGGTCGCCCTGTGTCAGGAAGCGCGGCGTCTGCAGGCGCACCAGCAAGGGCTTGAAGGTTTTGGCGTAACTGCGCACCATGCCCACAGCGGTATCGGCGGTAATCGCCCGCGCCGTTGCCCGCCACTCGGTAAGGTTCTCGGGCATTTGGAAGCGCACCTGCGCCTCTCCGTTGCTGTCGGTCACAATGGCAGGATTCCAGAAGGCAGTATCTTCGAACCGTCGGCGGATTTGCTCGTCCAGCTGGCGCGCCGCTTCCTTGGCTGCCCCTGCCGCGTACTCTCTGCCGAAGGAGACAGACGTACTCACCGCATTAGGTGTCGCGCCCCAGAAGAACCTGCGGATGTCGGGCGTGTAGTCGGGCACGATAGCGTAGATGGCTTCGTCCACCACGCCCAGTGCAACCTCCGCCGACACGGGCTTGCCTTCATCGTCGCGCGTGCGGATGGTATACACTGCCTCTTCATCGGGAAAGTAACGCTCTTTGTCCGGCACCACTTCCACTCGAAGCAGCTTACCCTTCGGGGCAACTCGCAGCAGTTTCTGCACGCGGATGAGGCTCTTGCGGTTGACAAGGTTCGCTGATACAAAAGCGTTTGGCGCGTGTTGCCATTCTGTGGGCAGCTCTACCACCCCAACACCGTTGCGCAACCGTACCACGCGCGAGGCGAACAACTTGCGCCCCTCCACCGTGAACCATACTTCCGCATCGGGTACGGAGGAACGTATCAATACCTTCGCGGTTTGACCGGGCAGATAGTTCCTGCGATCCAGCGAAAGCTCCAGCGTCTGGCGCGCACCCAATTCCTCACCTCTGTAGGAAGAGGTATACGCCCCGACGAGATACTCACTGCGTGCAGTACGTCCTTGTGCATCCACCGCCGAGGCTCGGAGTAGATACTCGCCTTCCTGCGGCGGGGTGAATTCCACGCTGGCAATCCCCTGTGCGTCGGTGCGCACCGTGCGGCTCCACAGCGGAATCTCCTCCTGCTTCCATTGCGCATGCCCAACACGGAACCAACGCACGCGACAAGCCGCCACTTTGACCACCGTGCTCAACGGCTGTTTGGTGCGCGAATGGACAGCGCGGACCTGAAGCTTTGCCGTTTGCCCCGGCTGTAGCCACCATGCCTCCGACCGCCAGTCCAGCCGCACCGCCGCTGGATACACATCTGTCGATGCCGAAGATTCCTCGGTGCGCAGGCTTAGATCGGTGACTTCCACTTCCAGCGCGTAACTGCAGGGTTCGGCGTGCGCCCGTGCGGGTATGCGGACGAGTGCATTGCCCTGCGCGTCGGTGGTGGTTTCTCCCTGCGTCAGCAGTTCACCGTAGCCACCGTATATCTCCCCTTCATCCTCTTCCGTCCCGTATAGTTCGCGGTACTCGTCCTCTTCCTCCCACCAGCTCCAGTCCCACAGGTAGCGTTTGTAGAGGTAGTAGCGTACCCGCGCTTGAGTGACCGGCGCACCAAAATAGTACTCCGCATGAAGACGGAAGGTCACCGTTTCACCGCGAATGTACACCTGCTGCGCGGGCTCCAACTTCACGCGGAACTCTGGCTTCCGGTACTCCTGTACCTCAAAGCCCCCGGCGTACTCCGATATCTCCACCGGCTCCAGCACACCGGTGCGCAGATACACCACTTTGAAAGAGTACCCTCCCAGAGGCGTCTCCTCGGGCAGGGCAAATTCGCCAGAGAAGGTTCCCCGCTCACTCACCGGAAGGGTTTGCTCTGCTATCGGTTTGTTTTCCGGGTCCAGGAGGCTGACTTTTGCCTGATTGACTTGGGGTACGCGGTAGTCGTTCTCGACGCGCTCGCGCACGATGCCCTTCAAATACACCTTTTGCCCGGGGCGATACACAGGACGGTCGGTGAACAGGTAGTGCGTAAAGGGAGAGGCTTCGCCCCGCGCTATGTAAGTCGCGGCACGATGCGCCCCTTGGGACGCCCACACCATGGCGGCTTCACCCAGGCCCGGACATGGAGGCAGTTCAGCGATGCCATCGGCGCCGGTGGTTGCTTGCGCCAATGGTTTGTTCTCTTTCCAGTAAAGTGCCACGGTCGCCCCCGCCACGCCTCTGCCGTCCTGCAAACGCACCACACGCACCACCGTGTTTCCTGCCGAGGCGTATTTCACCACCAGTCCGATATTCGACACCCATAACAGCATCGCGCGGGAGTTACCCCGTCCATCGGTAGCAACGACGACATACATGCCTGCGGGCAGACGGGGCAAACGCACCTCTCGCGCATAGTACAACCGCCGCGCCGAAGGAGGCTTCAGCAGAACTGCTTGAGGAGAACCAACGGGCTTGCCTTTCAGAGCCAGCGGACTGACCTGATTCAGGTGGTACCGCACCACCTTGCTTTCATCGAGCTGATACACCTGAATCTGCAAACGGTGCGTACCCACACCCGATATGGTAATGAGGGGCTGTTCGTCGGTAGTAAATACCCGTTGAGGTGCGTAGGCATCCCAGTATCCTTGTGCGCTTCCAGAAACGGAACTTAGTACAAGCAGCAGCACCAGCCACATCAGCCTCATGGCAAAGACACCCTCCTCGTTGTAGGTGATTTCACCCTCCCGTTATTCTTTACATTCTCTTCGCGACACCAGGCTCCTGCAAAAGGCTAACCGCTCGCTTTGCGCTGCTCCGCCCGATTACCCTCCATGCGTTTCACGATGCCGATGGTTAGAAAATACAGGAAGACCATCGGCGCAGCCATCACCGTCATAGACAACGGGTCGTTGGTGGGGGTAATGACGGCTGCGATAACGGAGATAATCACCACAGCATGTCGCCAGTAGGTCATCAGCCGCTTTGAGGTGACCAGCCCCAGCTTCGCCAGAATGATGAGCACAATGGGCAGCTGGAACGACAGACCGAACGCCAGCAGGATTTTCACCGCCAGCAGCACATAGCTCAGCGGGTTCTGCAACAGGGTGGCGTTTCCATAATCCGACAGATACGAGAGGAACCATCGAATGCCGGCAGGCAAAAGCAGGTAGCCGATGGCAACCCCCATCACAAACAGCGTTCCCGAGAACGGGATGAACATCTTCACCACGCGTCGCTCACTGCGAGTCAAACCGGGCGCGACAAATGCCCATATCTGGTAGGTAACATAGGGTGCGGCGAAAATCAGCCCCACCACAAAAGAGAGCTTCAGCCGCAAAAAGAAAGGGTCAGCGAAGTGGAGGAAGACCGTCTGTCCGTGTACGGCTCGCAAAGGTTCCCGCAAGGGATACGCCAGCGATTGATAGACCTGCGGGAAAAGAATGTACCCTGCTACCCAGCCGATGAAGATACCGATAAAGGAGCGGATGATGCGCGTGCGCAGCTCCTCCAGATGCTCGGTCAAATCGGCAGGGCGGTCCTCTAACTCGTTCTCCTCAAGTTCGGGCTGCTCTACTTCAGCGGTTGCACTGCTGTTCATACTCACCTCATCCAGCGACCTCTTCTGGGTCGATACCCAGTTCGCGCAGACGTTGTGCCAGCCGTTCTGCACGCCGACGCGCCTGCTCCGCATCCTGTTGTGCCTGCGTTGCCCGATGACGCTCTTCTTCAACACGGCGGCGCAGCTCTGTATAGGTTAAAAACCGCTCCCCGTCTGGACGATAGGCGACCAGCTGTCCCTCCTCCAGCGTGAAACGCACCCCGAGGCGCGGGCTGGTCCAGCCGTCCGGGTTCGGTATCGGGTGGAGTGCGCCTTCCTTGCGTATCCAGCCGTCCAGTATCCCCCTGTCCGGGTCATACAGGTAGTACTCTTCCACCCCATACTGCTGGTAGAACAGGAACTTCTCGATCAGGTCGGAGGGGCGGTTGCTGGGTGAAAGCACTTCGAACACCACCTGCGGGGCGATACCGTCCTCTTCCCACTGCTTGTAGGAGGGGCGGTGTCCTTTCGGACGACCGAACACCACCATCACGTCGGGAGCAGTGCGGATTTCAGGATGTCCTTCCACCGGATACCAGAACAGGTCTGCCGCCACGAACACATCTTCCCTGTCTGCAAACAGTGCGCTCAGGTTGTCGTACAGGTAGACGATGCTTTCCAGCTGCTTGGTATTATCCGCCATCGGCTTGCCATCGCTTTCCGGGTAGACAATCTTGTTTGTGGCTACTTGTTGTACCGTCATTTCCATCACCGTTGGTATTATACCAGTTTGTGCGCCCGCTTGCAGGAGGTTTCTCTCATTATAACAGAAACGGGCGGAGTGTCTCTACCCTGCTCCGCCCGTCAACGGAAGGGAAGGCTCCCCCTTACTGCTGAAGCAGCTGCACCGACTGCACCACCTTCAGTTTCAGCGGCGCCTGTTCGCGGGTCATTGTGCCACCAGTGCCGAAGCCACCGCGAGGCATTCCCGGCACCCCGGGCATCCCGGGCACACCGGGGATACCGCTGTAGCCACCGCGCGCCATTCGTCCGCCCATGCCGGACGTCGGACCCATCATGGGTACCCCGGGCACACCCGGCATACCCGGAGGTGCACCGTAACCCACTGCACCACGCCGCCCCGTCACGCCGCCGTAAGGGGTACCCGGCACCCCTGCCGCACCGCGTCGCCTGCCCGCCAGTCCCCCACGGTCTTCATCCATTCCGCCGCCGAAGCCCGTTATTGGCGCACCATAGCCCGGTGCGGGTCCCCCCATCATCGGAGCGCCGCCTGCCAGGCGAGGACCACCCATCATCGGTGCGCCCGGCATCCCGCCCAATCCGGCGAGGCGACCGGGTTGTACGCCGGTAGGTACCTGTCCTTCAATCTCCACTGTCGTCTCGCTGCGCACCAGCCGCCCCGCATTAAAGGCAAACCACAGCGTCCGATCCAGCTTCACCTTCGGATTCTGCAGGATGTAGTTGCTGAACTCCAGCGTGCCGGTCAGCGTGCCCTCATAGGTCTGGCGTATCTTCACGGTGGGATAGCCACCTTCCCACTCTACGCTTTCCAGTTTGTTCTGTGCCAGTACCTTGCGTGCTCGCTCCACCGGCATATCGGGCAGCAGGATGTACGCCCATGCGGTCCAGGTGTCGCCGGGCTTGACGCGCAGCTCGGGCAGGATAGGCAGCACCATCACGCGGAAGACGTAGGGGTCGTTGGTGGTGTCCACGTTCTGGTAGATGACGTTACCCAGCGGAGTCACAAACTGCAACACCGCGCGGAACATCTCCTCACCCAGTGTATACACGGGCTGGTTGTATGCCAGCACCTGCTGTTTATTCGCCCGCTGGCGGATGATGAAGGTATCCCCGCGGATGTCGTAAGCGAACAGGTTGAAGAAGGTATCGGCTTCATAAGCCACCTGCTCGCCGGTCACTCCGCCCGTAATCTCTGCGCCTGTCTGCCCTGCCAGCAGGATGACTTCGTCGTGCTGTTTGTAGTTGACGTTTTCGCCCAGCCGGAAGCGATACTGCAGACGAGCGCCTGTTGCCGGCAGGCTAATCCCCTCCCGGTTTGCGACCTGCACACGAACCTCTGCGCGGTCTATTGCCTTGCCTTCAGGGTCGTACAGCACCACCGTGATGGTGTGCTCACCATCCTGGATCGGTTCTGTTTTCTGCGTAGAGGGGTCCAGTATGGGCGTCTTGGTATCCCAGATGTAGCGCAGGCGAGGTTCCTTGTCGTCCTGTCGGGGTGCCAGCGATGTGTGGAACTTGCCGTCGATGTAAATGCCGACAAAACCACCCTGTGGAATGCTGGCACGCGGCACTTCGATGCGCACCTTCTCACGAACGATGGCGCCGTCCGCCGGACGCAGGATGTTAAAAGGCGTTCCCTGAGCCAGCGCAAGCGCCGCCGTAGCGAGTAGCGCAATCACTGTTGCCAGTGCGGCTCTCCATGCGGAATATTTGGGCATTTGCGTTCCCTCCCGTGTGTTCTCTCACAAAGAGTGCATCATCTGTGCACAGGGATAGCGACCTCTGCACTCTTGTTTTGGACGCCGAATTCGCCTGAAAGGTTACAGCGTCTGTTTTCTTTTCTTTCGCGCGGAGCGGCGACTATTCCTGCTATGCACTCTTCGGCATTGTGATAGCAGGCGGCTTCAGGTACATGGGCACCAGCGTTAGCGGGTTGTCGCGATGTCCCTGCTCCAGCAACCTCTTGCCCAATTGTCCCAGCGTCTCCGCGCGAGGATGCTTGATGGGCGCAAGACACACTGGGTAATCTGCTAGCGCGTACAAAAAATCGGCAGGTACTTCCCCCACGAGAATCACGTCGTTAGCGATGTAGGGCAGGAGCGCACTGTGCAACGCTTCGGCAGTATACACCGCCCGCTCTACGGCGGGTTGTGGTATGTGTGAACCGCCTTCATAGATAGCAGCGTATACCTCTCCTCGACGCGCCGGGATGACCGCACATATCAGGTGATGCGGAATGAAGGTATATTCCGCCGCAAGGATGTCCAGACTGCAAACCCCGACTATCGGTTTGGCGTACACCTGAGCGAAGGTCTTGGCAGTCATCACGCCCACGCGCGTGCCGGTAAACGAGCCCGGTCCCAAACCTGTGGCAAAGGCGTCTACCTCTCCAATCTCCCATCCTGCGGTGTGTAACACGTGGTCGATGAACGGTATCAGTCGGGTGGAGAGCTGCATCCCGTGCGCGAAGGTCAGCGACGCCACCAGATTGGCATCCTGCACCGCAGCGATGCTACAAATGTCACCCGTTGTCTCTAAAGCCAGCAGTCGCAATTGCCTCCTCCAGCCGCTGCAAGCGTTGCTCGTAGCGTTCGCCATAAGCCGTCAGCGTGATACGCCGGTGTTCGTCTGCCCCCCCTTCCAGCAGTATCTCCAGCCGCTCTTCAGGGAGGGCGTCTGCAATGTGTTCGCCCCACTCAATCGCGAAAACCCCACCCCGCGCGAAGTAATCCTGCAACCCCAGGTCTGACGCCTGCTCCGCTCCGTCCAGACGATAGGCGTCGGCGTGGAAGAAGGGCAACCGCCCCCGATGTTCCCGGATGAGCGTAAAGGTAGGGCTCAGCACTGGTTCGTTGACCCCCAGTCCTCTGGCGATACCCTGCGCCAGCGTGGTTTTGCCCGCGCCCAGCTCCCCACGCAGCCACAGGATGTCGCCGGGCTGCAGCACCTGTGCTATTGCCTCGCCCAGGCGGCGGGTCTCCTCTGCGCTATGGGTGGATAGTCTGATGGACATCCCATTCAATCACGCCAGTCTGCCACGAAGATGTTGGTTTCTCCAGGTCTCTTACTGTTTCGGTTCGATGCCCAGATAAGCTTCTTCCCGTCGCGCGAGAACATGGGGAACCCATCAAACTCGGGCGTGTACGTGATGCGCTTCAAGCCCGTACCATCCACGTTGATGATGTACAGGTCAAACTCGCGTCCGCGCGGATCTTCGTGATTGGAGGAGAAGATAATGCGCTTGTTGTCGGGATGCATAAAGGGCGCGAAGTTGGCTCCCCCAAGCCGCGTGACCTGTCGCTTGCCCGTGCCGTCCGAACGCATCACCCAGACTTCAAGGTTCATCGGGCGGATAGCGCGCTCCTTGAGCAACGCCTTGTAGTCCGCTATCTCTTCAGGCGTCTTCGGATGGTAAGCGCGATACACGATGTATTTGCCGTCCCACGAGTAGAACGGTCCGCCATCGTAACCCAACTCGTTGGTCAACCGCTTGACCCTGCCGGTGCGCAGGTTCATTTCGTAGATGTCCAGGTCGCCGTCCCTGTCGGAGGTGAACAGCACCTTCTTGCCGTCTGGCGAGAAGGAGGCTTCGGCGTTGTAGCCCTCGCCGTCGGTAATCGCTTTGCGGTTGGAGCCGTCGGCGTTCGCAATATAGATGCGGTAGGGATAAAGCCCCCACACGTATCCTCTGGAACGGTCGGGTGGCGGTGGCGGCTCGTCAGACCACCAATCCGTGCTGCTATACAGTATCTTCTTGCCGTCTGGCGAGAAGAAACCACAGGTGCACCGTCCTTTGCCCGACGAGACCAGACGTACGTCCGAACCGTCAGCGTTCATCACGAACATCTGGTCTGCCTTGTAAGGCGGTCGGGTGGACTGGAAGACGATTTTCTTGCCGTCAAACGAGAAGTACGCCTCCGCGTTCTCGCCGCCGTCGGTCAACTGCTCTACATTTGCCAGATGCGTTTCACGCGGGTCGTGCAGGATGCGTGGCGACGTCGTCGGCGGTTGTGCCCCGCGCATGGTTACCGCTGCTGCGGCACCCAGAATCAACAGGCAGACAAACGCTCGCATTGGATGCTCCTTGCTTCTGCAAAAGATACCGTTGGGGGGGTTCTCCTCTGTCGTGAGCTTTTCCTGCTGAAAGGCGATAGCGAGGTCTCTGCCATAGAGGACACGGAGAGCACAGAGAGGTGTTCTCACTATGCTCTCCGTACGTTCCGTGGTTACGCCGCGCGAGGCAGCGAGGTCGTCTCCTGCCGTTCTGCCGCCTCCCGTAGTCGGTCCAGTGCTGCCACAATCTCGCGCGAGATGGCGCGCACCTGTTCCAGCAGACGCTCCGCCTGCGCCCTGTCGTTGCGGTCCATGCAATCCACAATCTCGCGTGCTGTCCGATGCAGCTTCTCGTGGGGCGGCTCGATGGCGCGGAACTCGGGCAGGTGACCAAACTGCCTCTCGCCCAGCGAGTAGTACCACTGTCCCAGCGCGCAGTCGCGATGCGACACGAGCTCCTCGCGCGGGATCTTCACGCCACGATAGATAAGGTTCTCCAATCGCTCCACCCACTTGAGGTGGGCCTTCTTGAAGATTTCCACCTTGTCGCCGATGCGTTTTGCCTCATCGGCGTCCAGGATGAACCGTTCCATCGAGAAGCGCAACTTGTCGATGCGACCGACCAGCGCCTGCATCTCGTGCGCGATGTCGGTTGCAACGCGGCGGGTGGACTCGATAGCATTGGTACTGGATGCCAGCATCTCCTCCGCCGCCGCGCTGGACTCCTGCGCGATGGCAGCGATATGCTCGATCTCACCCAACATCTGTTGCGCGTTTTGTTGCACCCGTTGTACCGACAATGCAGAATGCTCTACCTGTTGCACGATAGACTCGACCGACTGCAGGATGGCACTCAACCCCTGCCCGACCTCGAGCGACTGACGGACGCCATCGGTAACCGCAGCGAGGTTGGCGTCCATCGCCCGCGCCGCGTTCTCTGCCTGCTGGGTGACCTCCTGAATAATCTGCCGGATTTCCTGTGTGGCTTGCGCCGATTGTTCCGCCAAGCGACGCACCTCGTCCGCCACCACGGCGAAACCGCGTCCATGCTCTCCGGCACGAGCGGCCTCAATGGCAGCGTTGAGGGCAAGGAGGTTGGTCTGCCCCGCAATCTCTTCGATGGTGCCCAGAATGCCGCCGATACGCGCAGACATCTGCACCAGCTGTTGCAGCTGCTCCGCCAGCTGTCGCGTGTCCTGCTCGAGCCCTTCCATCGCCTGTTTGGAACGAGCCAATCCCTCGCGCCCCTGCACGGCTACCACGCCCACTTCCTGCGCGGCACGTTGGGCATCGCTCAACTGCTCTACCATGCGCTGAATGTCCTCAACAATGGCACTAACGCCCTCCACACCGCGCGACGCCGACAGGGCAGTGGACTCCGCCCCTTTTGCCACCTCCTGCACAGCACGCTGCAACTGCTCCAGCATCTCTACGACCGTATCGCCGGAGATGTGGCTGCCGTCCACACTGACCAGCGCCTTCATTAGTTCGCCCGCTTTGTTCACACCATCCGCAACCTCGCGCGAGATGGCGCGCCCTCCCGCAATCACCTGGGCTAACGACCTTATCGTAGCGTCGAATTGGGCGAATAAGGTCTGCTCGCCTTCTCTGTGCGATGAGGACAACTGGTGGGACAAGTCACCGCGCGCGAGAGCATCCAAGGCGTTAAATAGCGCGTTCATCTGCTGCCACGTCCATTCCATGCTCTCCGTTAGGTCGGCACCTGATGCGACTTGCACCGCAGACATGTCCACTCGCAGCCGCCTCATCAGCTCCAACAGGTAGGCGTCGCTCACCGCCTGCATGTCGTAGTTAAACACCTTGAAAATCGCCTCTTCGGCACGGGCGCGGAAACCCGGCTTCCAGCGAAAATCGCGCCGCAGGTACTTGCGCACCAGACGCTGATAAATCATGTAACTGCCCACGTACCACTTCTGCGGCAGGTCTATCACCACGTGCACGTAACCGATGCGCAGCCGTTTCTCGAAATAGTCTGTGCCGAACTGACCGCTGCCCGCCGCCTCCGCGAAGATGTCGCGAAAGTACTGAGCCTGCGTCTTTTCCAGCCCCTGTCGCAGCTGCTCCAGGCCAATGCCTTTCTTCTGCGCGTAGCGTTCAAAGAACGCCCGGGTGGGAGCAAAGGCAAACTGCACATCGTAGAACTCCTTCGCCACCGCATCGGCAACACGTTCCGCCCACGGTCGCAACTGCTTCAGGATACGCACGTCCTCGTCTGTCAGATTGACAAACTGTCTTCTCAGCGCCAGGTTGTCCTCATTGATGTGCATGAAAGCGCACAGGTTTTCCATACTGTTTTTCACCCCCAACGCGATTGAAGTTCAGGAGTTACAGACCGGAGAGATGGGTACCGTCGCCCAGCCTGCCCGCGCGAACATCAGAGTTTTCGATTCACCAGCAGTCCGCGATGCACATAACGCTCGCTACCAAGCGCACCCCCATTGGGAAGGGCTAGGCGGACCAACCTCTCGGCTGCATAACTCCCGCCCATATTATCGGAATGGTCTGGCAAGTTTAGCAGGGTGAAGTTTTGAAGGACGCAGAGGATGGGTGATGTTTATTGCACGGCGCACCGCGTAACGTCCGGATAAACAGACTCATAGCCAACCTATTCCTTGTCCGTCTCGGGACTTCCGCAGAAGGCAGGCTGAGGGGTTTCCTCTTCCCCTTCCCAGAGCTGCTTGCTCAGTTTCACATCGCGTGGCACGGGGATGGGATACTTGCCATCGAAGCAGGCAAGGCAGAAATGATGACGCTTCATCCGCACCGCACGCAGCATCCCGTCGATGCTGAGGTATCCCAGCGAGGTCGCGCCTATCATCTCGCGTATCTCTTCCACGCTGTGCGAAGCGGCGACCAGTTCCTCGCGCGTTGCCATGTCGATGCCGTAGAAACATGGATAACGGATGGGCGGCGAGGTAATCCGCACATGCACTTCTTTCGCCCCCGCCTCGAAAAGCATCCGTACAATCTTGCCGGTGGTGGTACCGCGCACGATGCTGTCGTCCACCATCACCAGTTTGCGCCCGGAGATGACCTCCCGCAGGGGGTTCAGCTTGATTTTCACCCCCAGTTCGCGCATGCGCTGGTCGGGCTGGATGAAGGTGCGCTGGATGTAGCGGTTTTTAATCAGCCCTTCGGCATAGGGGATCCCGCTGGCTTGCGCGAAACCCAGTGCAGCCGGGATGCCCGTATCGGGAATGGGGATAACCACCTGCGCGCCCGGTGCGGGATGTTCTCGCGCCAGCTCCTGTCCCATGCGCCGGCGCACTTCGTGCAGGGTGCGGTTGTAGATGTGGCTGTCGGGGCGGGCAAAGTAGATGAACTCGAACATACACAGGCTGTACCGCTGCAGTGGCACCGCCTGCTCCTCCCGCAAGCCGTTTTCGTCGATGACCAGCACCTCTCCCGGCTCAATCTCGCGCACGAAATCTGCCCCTACGACGTTCAGAGCACAGGTCTCCGAGGCAATCACGTAATGACCGTTAATCCGCCCCAGACAAAGCGGTCGCACGCCATAGGGGTCACGGGAGGCAATCAGGTGATGAGGGGTGAGGATGACCAGACTATACGCGCCCGTAATCTGTTGCATCACCCGGCGCATGGCTTCCACAGGGTCGCGAAACTCCGCCAGCTCTGTGGCAAGCAGGCGGGCGATGATTTCGCTGTCGTTGGTGCTGTGGAAGTGCACCCCTGCCTCCTGCAGGCGCAGGCGAAGCGGGGCGGCGTTCACGAGGTTGCCGTTATGTGCCACCGCCAGCGTGCCGATGGGCGATTCACAAATCACCGGCTGCGCGTTGCGCAACACGCTGGAACCGGTGGTGGAATAGCGCGTGTGCCCGATAGCGATGTGACCGCGCAGGTAGCCCAGCGTCTCCTCGTCGAAAACCTGCGAGACCAGCCCCATCTCCTTATGCACCAGCACACGCTCGCCATCCGAAACGGCGATGCCTGCGCTTTCCTGCCCGCGATGCTGCAACGCATACAGACCGAAGAAGGTGATGCGCGCCACATCCTCCCCCGGCGCGTAGATGCCGAACACGCCGCACTCCTCGTGCGGGTGGTCCATCAAACCCTTATCAGCGCCCATTGGTCACCATCCCAAAACCCGGCTCCGACACCCATAATGGTATCAACAAACGGCGGTCGAAAGCAAGCTCGCCGTTTCCTCAGGAATCGCCGCGCATGGAGCAGGAACGGAATGGGTGGTCGAGGAACTGGAATCTTAAAATCCCATCATATGACCACGCATGGCAAAGTAGATGCTCATCTCACGGAGCGCAGGCAAGCGACACGGTGGCTGCAAGCAGTCAACGGCAGACCGCTGGCGACCTTCTGTGGCAGCTATCTACTGGGAGCCGCCGCAGGTGTGACGTTCTCTCCGCCTGCCGTCGTGAGCGCCTGTCTTCTGGCGAGTGGCGTTCTGTGGCTGCTAAGGCAACGGCGGAGCCTGCCGGTGGCGACCACCCTTCTGGTACTGTGCGCGGCGTGGCTGGGCAGCGCGCAGGGTATCCGGCACACACTACAGGACGCCATCCTGTGGAGAACTCTCCCGCAGGGTGAGGCGGTGTTTGCGGTGGGCGAGGTCGTCAGCGAACCAGTCAAACGGCGAACTATCTGGCGGTTTATCTTTCGCGCCCGAAGCATACAAGCAGGTCAACGGGTGTTCCACACGCCGACCTACCTGTGGGTGGAGCTGCCCGAAGAGCGTCTGGACAATCCCCACGCCGGCGAGAGGTTACAGATAGAGGGCAGAATGCGGCTGCCCTCAGCCACCGGCGCGTCGGGGGCTTCGTTCGTGGATTACCTGCGTCGGCAAGGGGTGGTGCGCACGCTCCGCCCCTATCGCGTAGCGAAGCTGGACGATTCCGGTTGGCGTGTATTCTTCTCGCGACTGCGTCGGCGATTGATTGAGAACCTGCGTTATCACCTGCCCACGCGCGAAGGGCACATCGCCGCCGCCATCGTGCTGAACGACCGCACCGGTCTGGACTCCTCTATCCGCGAGAGTTTTCGCCGTACGGGTACCGTTCACATCCTGTCCCCTTCGGGCACGCACGTTTCGATGCTGGCGGTGACGGTGTGGGCGGTGTGCAGACTGTTTCGGCTCTCCCGTCGGGTATCTGCGCTCGCTGTCATCGCCGTGATTTGGGGGTTTGTGGGGGTGGCGGCAGGTGGAGAACCCTCTTTCCGCGCCGCGGTGATGGGCACACTCGTAGCAGGAGCAGTGGCTTTGCAGCGTGAGTTGGACCTGCCCACCTCGCTGGCGCTGGCGGGGTTCCTCATCGTGCTCACCGACACTGGCGCGTTGCTGGACCCCGGCTTTCAGTTCTCATTTATCCTTGTCGCCGCGATTATCGCCGCCGCGGGCTGGTTGAACGCCCTCGCGTTCGGTGTAACAGGTGGCAGGCTCAAGCCCGTAGGGGGTCTTCTCGCCGCGATAGGGTTTGGGATCGTGTGCGCTATAGCATCCGCCCCGCTCACCGCGTTATACTATGCTCAAATGTCCTTCATTGCGCCCCTCGCGAACCTGGTTATTGCGCTGCCGGTGCAGGTGCTGACGGCGATGGGACTGGCGATTGCCTGCCTGCCTTGGGCTCCCGACTGGCTGACCGCGCCCGTCGCGCTGAGCGCGTGGATGGTGGATAAGGCGGTGCGGTGGCTGGCTCTGCCCGCGTGGGCGAGTGTGCCGGTTTCTCCCCCACCGCGCTGGGCTATCGCCGCATTCTATGCCCTGTTTTTCATCGTGCTGCTCGTGCTGAGTGCGCGCGCCTCGGCACGCAGGAGGGAGCTGGCGCTATGAGGCGACGGTACCGCAGAGGAAAGCAGAGGTGGGTTTTCGGGTGCATCGTGTTGCATCTCTTCATCGCCCTGCTGGTCGCCCCCGAGAACCGCTCTGCCGTTGCTCAAACGGAGGAACCGCCGCCTGCGCCTCTGCCGGCTCCAAACGCCTCCCGCAAGACCGAACGCATCGACATCGAACGCTTGGGCACGCTGTTTCTGGATGCGCAGAACAACCTGCAAGCCACCGACATCCTCGCCCGCTGGCGCGAATACACCATTCGGGCGGAGGAAGTGGTAGGCAATCTGGACAAAGGGGAATACCTGTTCAAGGGCGGCGTGCTGCTGGAGGGCGGCGGCGTGGACGCCAAAGGCGAGATATTGCGCCTGGATGTCCGCCAACGGCGGTGGCAACTACTGGGGGCGGGTGCGGACCTCCTGCCCGAGTTTCTGAAGTATCGCCTGCAGGGTGCGGTGAGGCTCTCCGGTCACGAGCTGCAGGGCGAGCGCAACGAAGCGCATTTACAACGCGGGGAGATGACCACCTGCCTGCTGGAGCATCCGCACTATCGCTTTTCCACCGGTCGCGTGGACGTAGTGGTGGACAAGCGGCTGGTGGCGCGCGACGTGAGCCTCAGTGCGCTGGGCAGGCGGCTCTTTACCATTCCCACGCTGGTGGTGCCGCTGGACAGGCGACTGTCTCGCGGTACGCTGCCACAGGTGGGGCAATCGGTAGAGGAAGGGTATTACGTCAAAACCGCGCTGGGCTACCTGCTGGGCGACAACGCAGGAACCGCACGGATCGACCTGATGCAGAAGAAGGGAGTCGGACTGGGGATCGACCAGCAATACCTGTGGAAAGGCGCAGCAGGATTGCTTTCGTTATACTATCTGAACGACCGCAGCCGCGGCACCCGCTCGGTCACCGCGCAACTGCGCCACGAACAGCGGTTGCTGGGTTTCGACGCGCGGCTTACGGGCGACCTGCGCTCGGGCAGTTATCTGTATTACTCCGACACACGCGCCTCCAGCTGGCAGTTGAGCCTGAGCCGAGCCTGGTCAGGAGGCAACCTGTCTCTTTTATCGCGCCTCAGCCAGCAGAGCAGCGCAGGTTATGTGTCGGACTCCACGGTGAACAGCCTCCGCTGGAACCAGCGCTGGGGTAATCGCGCCTCTCTCACCTTTTCCACCGACCTGTCACGCTTTCGCTCGCTCTCAGGAGGCGAGGTGCGCTCTCAACAAGAGCAACTGGCCACCCAGGCGGTGCTGAACGGCGACGCTGGTAAGTTTGACTGGAACCTCACCTTCAACCGCATCGCGCCACTCGGCAGGCAGACGGGCGGATTTTACTTTGGAGGACTGGAAAAGACCCCCGAACTGACCCTCTCCACCACCGACCGCCGCCTGTTCGGTAGAGACTTGGGGCTGCAGATGCAGTTGGGCGTGGGCAGCTTCCGCGAACTACCGCAGGGACAGTGGGTTCAGCGATTGCTCTTCGAAGCCCGCTGGAATCCCTCTCTGCCCGTGGGGGACAGAACCTCCCTGATCTATTCGGGGTTGTTTCGGCAGGTTTTCACCAGCGACGGAACCGCGCAATACATCCTGCAGGGCAACGCCAGCTGGCAGGTGCGCTACGGTCAAAACAGCCGCTGGTACATGGACTATCGGTACCTGCGCCCCTACGGCTTCACCCCGTTGCGCACGGAGTACACGGGCACGACCAATTTTGCCTCCGCGGGTCTGGAATGGAACGCCGGTCGCGCCTTCTCCCTGCGAGCGTATACCGGGTATGACCTTTTCGCCAGGCAGCGGGGCAGCCGCCCCTGGCAGCCGCTGAACCTAGGGGTGCAATGGCAGCCGAACACCATCTGGAGCCTGAACGTGCAATCCACCCTCAACCTGAACGAAGGGCAGTGGAACTACCTGCGTGCCTACATCCGCGCACGCAGTCGGGCGTTCTCGATGAATCTCAACGGCGTGTATGACCCCATCCGCCATCAGTGGGCAAACGCCAGCCTGTGGCTGGATACGCAGGTCTTCAGAACTCCCCTGCGGGTGCAGACCTACCTTACGTACAACGGCTACGTCAAGCGGTTTGAAGGCAGGCAGCTGCTGTTGACGTGGGATTTGCACTGCTGGGAGCTGAGCGTGGGTTATATCGATAATCCGCTGGGCTTCCGCGCCGACCGCGAGGTGGTGTTCCGCCTGCGGATTAAGGCTTTCCCAGAAGCACAGCGATTCGGCGTCGGGCAGTTCGGTCAGCTACTGGAGACCGGGGGAGGCTGGACATATTGACAAAAGGAGGTGAAGCCAGGTGGTTCATGAGTTGCCACCTCAATATCTGAACAACGTTTACCTGGGCGACGTGATGGACCTGCTCAAGTCGCTCCCGGACGGGTGCGTAGACATGGTGTATGGCGACCCGGACTACAATGTCGGCATCAAATACGGGGATAAATCCTATACACGCAGCTTTGAGGAGTATATCGAGTGGTACATCGAGCTGGCTCAGGAGTCACTTCGGGTGCTGAAAGACGATGGCAACATGTTCCTGATTAACTATCCCAAGCAGAACGCTTACTTGCGGGTGAAGTTTCTGGACGAAGCCTGTTACGCGGTACACGACTATGTATGGATATACAACACGAACGTGGGACACAGCCCGCGGAGGTTTACCACTGCCCACCGAAGCATCCTGCACTGTCGCAAGAGTGAGAACAACCGCTTTTACAAGGACCAGGTCGCGCAACCTTACCAGAACCCGACGGACAAGCGCATTAAACAGAACCTCGCGAACGGCTCGAAAGGCAGAATGCCCTACAGCTGGTTTTATTTCGACCTGGTGAAAAACGTCAGCCGCGAGAAAACAATCCAT
>JAPWUZ010000008.1 GCA_028275265.1 Armatimonadota bacterium
AGATAAGCCTAAAGGTTATCCGGGAGTCATGTGGCGATACAGCAAAAACCCGATTATCCCGCGCAACCTGCTGCCCACTTCCAACAGCATTTTCAACAGCGCGGTGGTGCCGTATCGGGGTGAGTTTCGGGGCGTGTTTCGCTGCGATGACACGCGCCGCTACATGCAATTGCACGCCGGGCGCAGCAGGGATGGTATCCATTGGGAGATTAACCCCGAGCGCATCCACTTCGTGGGCGAAGCGGCACAGGAGCTGGGCTGGGAGTACGGTTATGACCCCCGCGTGGTATGGATTGAAGACCGTTACTGGGTGACGTGGTGCAACGGCTACCATGGACCCACCATCGGCGTGGCATGGACGCAGGATTTCGAAACCTTCCACCAGCTGGAGAACGCCTTCCTGCCCTACAACCGCAACGGGGTGTTGTTCCCGCGAAAAATTAACGGCAAGTACGCCATGCTGAGCCGCCCCAGCGACCGGGGACATACTCCATGGGGGGACATGTTCTACAGCGAAAGCCCCGATATGATTCACTGGGGATGCCATCGGTTTGTAATGGCGCCAGCAGGCGGATGGCAGAGCACCAAAATCGGCGCAGGTCCCGTGCCCATCGAGACGACGGAAGGCTGGTTGCTGATTTATCACGGCGTATTGACCTCGTGCAACGGCTTTGTGTATAGCGCGGGGGCGGCGCTGCTCGATTTGGAGAAACCTTGGAAGGTGATTGCGCGCACTGCGCCCTACATCATCTCTCCACAGGAGCTGTATGAGTGCGTGGGCGATGTGCCGAATGTAGTCTTCCCCTGCGCCGCGCTGGCGGACGCTGCCACGGGACGTATCGCGGTTTACTATGGCGCAGCAGACACGGTAACCGGGCTGGCGTTTTGCATGGTGGACGAGCTGGTGGAGTTCACGAAGCAGAACTCGCTGGTGTAATCGCCTCTCCCTCCTGTCGCCGTTGGCGGTGGGAGGGGGTGGTTACTTGAGCCCGGTCACCTTTGTGTGCTACTATAGAAGTGCGAGGTGATAGGAATGTCCGTCAAGGTGATTCAAGCCGAGTATGACGGGAAGGTGCTGATACCCAGCGAACCACTGGACCTGCCTGCTGGTGCGCGGGTCCGACTTGTGGTAGAAGTGGAAGCAGATGAACAGTTGCGAAGGCTCCACCGTCTGTGGAAATACTTTGAAGACCATCCTGTAGATGCCCCAAGCCTATCGGACGAAGACCTTCGGCGCGAAAACCTGTATGAGGAACGGGTATGAAAGCTGTGCTGCTGGACACAGGGGTTCTACTGCGGGAAAGGCATGTCACTGATGTTAAACATGCACTGGCGGTCAGAGCCATTGAAGGTTTGGTCAAAGCCGGCTGGAGCGTTCGTGTCGCTCCGCAATGGCTGCAAGAGTACTGGACGGTTGCGACCCGGCCCGCGGAAGCCCGTGGTGGATTGGGATTGACCCCTGAGCGAGCGGCTATGGACATTGAGCAGATCCTTTCTGTGCACAACCTGTTGACCGAGACCCCCGACCTGTTTGATGAGTGGAGAAACATTGTTACTCGCTACCGGATCAGCGGTCGCCAGGTTTGGGACGCCCGCTTAGCGGCAATCATGCGTCTGCACGGATTACGCCATTTGCTGACATTCAACCCACAGGATTTTCATCGCTTTGATTTCCTGCGTGCATGGCTTCCTGAATCGGTGGACGCTTTAATGCAAGAGGAACCCGGTTAACACAGGAACTGATTCGCACAGGCTGGAGCCTGCTGCTACACTATCAGACAGGTTTTGAATCCTTCAACACCGCATCCAGCAGTTTCTCTGCGCCGTAGCGGACGGCGTCGGTGCAGGGAAGTCCCGTTTGTGCCTCCACTTGGGCAATCGCCGCTTGCGCCTCGGCGTCGGACAAGTGTGCGGTGTTCAGCGCGATTCCCACCACGGGGGCAGGCGCGAACGCGCCCGCTGCCGAGGCAACCATTTCGTACAGGCGCACCACCTCGGTGAGCGGCGGGATGGGCACGTGCGGATAAGTGCGGATGTGCGTCTGCCCCGCGCGATGTACCAGAATTTGGTGCGTGGGTTGGGAACCGCGGATCAAGGGCAGAGTCGCTGTAGAAGCGGGGTTGAGCAGGGAACCCTGTCCCTCGATGAACAAAATCTCGTGTTCGCGCCCGTAGCGTAGCACGACCTCTTCCACTGCGCCCGCTGCAAAGTCCACCCGTACGGCATCTAGAGGCACGCCGTCACCGGCGATCATGATGCCGGTCTGCCCTGAAGCCACAAACGCGGAGCGCATTCCGTGTCGTTTCGCCGCGCGGTGCAGTTCAATCGCCGCCGACATCTTGCCAATCGCCATATCTGTGCCGACGGTTAGTACCCGCAGGCAGGAGAGTTCGCGAGCCGCGCCACTGCCCAACTTGAGGTTAGGTGGTTCCCTGCGGATGTCCCAGACCCACTGTCCTTCGCGCAGCAGAGGCTTTATCTCAGGGTGTTCCGCCATTGGGGTATGTAAGCCGTTGGCGATGCAGAGCCCCGCCGCCACTGCCTCCTTCACCTCCTGCCACCATGCTTCTGGCAGTGCGCCTCCGGGCGGCGCGATGCCGGTGACCAGTATCTGCGGCTGGTAGCGCAGCGCCTCGCGCAGAGACGCCACAATCGGCACGTCGCGGGGGATGCCGGTCAATGCAGGGATGGAACCGCCGGCGCACTCGGAATCGATGACCGCCACGATGTGCGCTTCACTGTAGCGCAACATCGCCAGTCCTGTCTTGCCGAACTGCCCGCGAATGCCCCCGTGCTGCAGGATAGCGACGCGATGTTCAGGCAATATCCGCACGGCGCTGCACCCCCAAGCCGGGCAGGTCGTTCGGAACAACGCGCCCGTCCTGCAGAGTTGCCCCCACGAACGGGTCGTCCACGAGATTCAGGTGGCTGTCCAGGTCCAGGTGGTCTGCCAGCGGCGACAGGTGCGCCGCGGCAGTAATGGACAAACTGCTATCCGAGTAACACCCAAACATCACCTGCAGTCCGCACGCGCGAGCAGTGTGTACGATTCGGAAGGCTTCGGTGAGCCCGCCGCACTTCATCAGCTTGATGTTCACCCCGTGCACGCGGTCGGCGAGACGCACCACGTCCGCGCTGGTAAAGCAGCTCTCGTCGGCAAAGAGGGGCAGGGGAGAGCTCCGGTACAGCTCCGGCAGAGCGTCTTCCATTCCTTTCGGCAGGGGCTGTTCCACATACTCCACGCCCCGCTCCGACAGCCACCGGCACATGGCGATAGCGTCCGCAAGGCTCCACCCGCCGTTGGCGTCCACGCGCAGCGTCAATCCCTCGGCAGCCTCTTCCCGTACCGCTTCGAACATCGCCTTGTCCGCCTCAATGCCATCCGGACTGCCCAGCTTGACCTTCAACGCCCTCGCCCCGGTGAGCGCAAGCCAGTCGCGCACGCGCTGCCGTGCCACATCGGGGGGGTTGATGCCGATGGTCACTGTAGTGGGCACGATGCGCTCACGCTGCAGACCCCAGAGCCTCCACAGCGGATGTCCCGCTCGCTTGCCCAACCAGTCATGCAAAGCGATGTCGACCGCCGCGCGCAGGGCATAAGGCACAGCGTGAGCTTGCAACAGCTCCTCGATGTGCTGCCGATCGAGTGGGTGCAGCGGTTGCAGCAGGGTGGCGACCTGCTGGGCTGCCTCCAGCAGGTGGTCGGTGCTCTCGCGGTACGAGCCGATGGAGAAGGGCGAGGCTTCGCCCCAGCCCTCGATACCGTCCGCCTCGACGCGCAACCAGAGGTTCGTTGTCTGGGCAGTGGTGCCCCGACTGATGGTGAGCGGGAATCGCTTATGGACGGTGAAGGTTTCGTACCACACCTGCATAGTGCCTTCAGTTTTCCACATGGCGGTAGCCTGTTCCTGCAGAAGGAGTTTACACGTGATGGACAGAATACATCAAATAGAGCGATGAAGGAGGTGAGCGAGAATGCGCAAGGTCAAAGCAGCGATTATCGGCACGGGTTTCATCGGACCTGCACACGTAGAAGCCGCGCGCCGATTGGGTTTTGTGGACGTGGTGGCGCTGTGCGAGAAGGATGAAGAGACCGCGAAGGCGAAAGCGGCACAGCTCAACATCGACCGGGTTTACTGGAACGTGGACGACCTGCTGAACGACAAGGAGATCGAGGTCGTTCACAACTGCACCCCGAACAACCTGCACTTCGAGGTTAACCGCAAGATTATCGAAGCAGGCAAGCACGTGATTTCCGAGAAGCCGTTGGCGATGAACTCCAGCGAGTCGCGCCAGCTGGTGGAGATGGCGAAGAAAGCAGGGGTTGTACACGCGATCAACTTTATCTATCGCTACTACCCGCTGGTTCGTCATGCCCGCTCGATGGTGCAGCGTGGGGATGTGGGCGAAATCTACCATGCCAACGGCTCCTACACGCAGGACTGGCTGTTCCTGCCCACCGACTGGAACTGGCGGCTAGTGCCCGAACTGAGTGGCGAATCGCGGGCGGTAGCGGATGTTGGCTCGCACTGGTGCGATTGCGTGCAGTATGTCACCGGGCTGAAGATTAAGCGGGTGTATGCGCACCTGCACACCATCCACAAGACGCGCATGAAGCCCAAGAAGGAGCTGGAGACCTACGCAGGCAAGGTGTTGCAGCCGGAGGACTACGAGCCGGTACCCATCAACACCGAAGACTACGCGACGGTCGCCTTCGAGTTTGAGAACGGCGCGGTGGGCTCTTTCACCGTGTCGCAATGCTTTGCCGGGCGCAAGAACCGCATGTTTTACGAAATCTCCGGTAGCAAATGCTCGCTGGTGTGGGACCAGGAGCGACCGGACGAGCTGTGGGTGGGCTACCGTGAGAAGGCGAACGAGATTGTGATGCGCGACCCGTCACTGTTAACGCCCGAAGCGCGTCCCTTTGCCCATTACCCGGGCGGACATCCGGAGGGCTACCCCGATGGGCTGAAGAACTTCCTGTGGCGCGTGTACTCGGCGGTTGCCGAGGGCAGCAGCGAGTGGGACTTCAGCACCTTCGAGGACGGGCACATCGAAATGGCAATTGTGGACGCGGTGCTCGCCAGCCACCGCAGCAAGCAGTGGGTGGAGGTCACACCATAACATTCATCAAGCCGGTGAGGAACGCTCCTCACCGGCTCGTGTTTACTTCCAGTCTGTTAAAGCGGGTGTCGGCGAGCTGGTGAAGCGATACTACTCTGTCTCCTTGTGTTCGCCGTATCACCACAATGTAGCCGCAGGGTTGGTCTCTGGGAGCCAGGCGCCTGAAAGTCGCAGGTAACACAAGGCAAAATCATCCCTCTTGCCCGCCCGTGCCTCCTCGTGTTACAATACGCTCGCATTCCCCAAACGGAGGCGGCTGATGAACGAGAAGGAAGCACGAGAGATTTGTGAGAAAGCACTTGCCTTGAGCGAGGCGGAGCATGTGCAGGTGAACCTGATGGGCACGCGGGAAGCGTCTACCCGCTATGCCAACAACGAGATTACGCAAAACGTCGCGAAGGCGCAGACCACTTTGCGCATCCTGTGCGCCTACGGTAACAAGGTCGGACGGTGCAGCACGAACCGCCTGGACGTCGATTCGATCCGCGAGGCGGTCAAGCGAGCGGAGGAGATGGCGCGGGTTGCGGAACCCGATACCGAGTTTCTTCCCCCGCCGGAGCCTGCCGTATATCGCTCGGTGCCGGCGTACGCGGATAGCACCACACACGCCTCCCCCGAGGACCGCGCCCGTGTGGTGCGTCAGGTGATTGCCGAGGCGAATGCACGCGGTTTGAAAACGGCGGGTAGCTTTGCTACCAACGTCTATGTCAGTGCCGTTGCCAATAACCGCGGATTGTTCGGCTTTCATACGGCGACGCAAGCTTCACTCATCTGCACGATGATAGCCGAGGACGGTAGCGGCTGGGCGGAACAGACGCACGAGGACATGGGTGCCATCGCACCGGAAGCGGTTGCCGGGCGGGCGGCAGACAAGGCGGAGGCGGCGCGACATCCGCAGGAGGTCTCCCCTGGCGATTACACGGTGGTGCTGGAGCCTGCTGCGGTGGCGGAACTGCTTGCCTATATGGCATGGAGCATGGACGCGAAAGCCGCAGACGAGGGACGATCGGCGTTCTCCGGCAAAGAGGGAAGTGCGGTCGGAAATTCGTTGATCACGCTGCAATCCCTGCCGACGCATCCCGATTGTCCTGCGACACCTTTCTTCGAGGACGGGATGCCCACACCGGACGTGACGTGGATAGAGAACGGTGTTCTGAAAACGCTGATATACAGTCGCTACTGGGCGCAGAAGCAGGGCAAGCCCTTCACCGGCTATCCGTCCAATCTCATCCTTCAGGGTGGGGGACATTCGCTGCAAGAACTGATTGCACAGGTAGACGATGGGTTGCTCATCACCCGTTTCTGGTATATCCGTTACGTGGACCCCATGCAGCTGTTGCTGACCGGCATGACGCGCGACGGGGTCTACCGGATTCAGGGTGGTAAGGTCACCCACGCGGTCAAGAACCTGCGGTTCAACGAAAGCCCGCTGGTGGTAATGCAAAACGTGCGATTGCTGGGCATACCGCAGCGGGTGGAAGGCAGTATGCTCGTGCCGCCGATGGTGGTGGAGAACTTCACCTTCAGCAGTACGACCACCTTCTGAGGATAGCACAAAGGGAGACCGCCTTTGCGTAACGAAACATGGTATGTATCCAAAGAGCGAGGAGGAGCCATGAACAGAATCTGGCTGAATAGCATTGTCGCCGTTTCGGTATCCCTGGTGATGGTGGGCGTTGCCTGGGCGCAGGCAAAGTCCCCCGCACAGAGTCCTGCAGCTGCGCCGAAGCCCGCACAGAAACCGGCTGCGACCAAAATGGCCGCACCTGCCGCCCAGAGTGTGGTCGGGCGGGTGGGCAACAGCGTCATCACGCGGGACGAGCTGCTGAAGACACTGGAAGCCTGGTATGGTCCACAGGCAGTGGAGGACCTGATTTCGCTCAAGGTAGTCGAGCAGGAGGCAAAGAAGTACGGGGTAACCGTCACACCGGCGGAAGTTCAGCAGCGCTACAATGAGGCTATCGATAGCATGCGCGCCCGTGTGCCGCCTGGCTCGGATGTATATGTGGAGCTTGCCAAGCAGGGCTGGACGAAAGCGCACATGGAAGCGGTACTCCGGCGTGCGCTGTTGCTGGAGAAGCTGGTCGCGCGCACCGTGCGGGACACGGACTTTATCCAGGCGCGGCATATCCTGATACAGCCCCAAATGCCCACCATCACGCCCGACCAGAACATGAGCGCAGAAGAGCGACAGAAGATGTTTGCGGAGGCGCGCGCCAAAGCAGAGGACGAAGCCAAGGCGAAGGCAGAGAAAATATACGACGAGCTCAAGGGAGGCAAGGACTTCGCCGAGGCGGCAAAGGAGTACTCGGACGACCGCTCGAACAAGGATAAAGGCGGCGATTTAGGAGCCTTCGCGCGGGGCATGATGGTGCCTGAGTTCGAGCAGGCGGCGTTTGCGCTGAAGCCGGGTGAAATCAGCCAGCCCGTGAAGACACCCTACGGCTGGCACATCATTAAGGTAGAGAAGCTGGGTAAAGACATTCCGGCGGTGGAAAAAGCGCGCCTGACACAGATTATCGTGCGGCAGCGCATGGCACAGTACTATCAGGACCTGTTGAAGCGGGCCAATGGGCAAAACCTGTTGTTGCCCAGGCCGTCGGCGTCCGGTCAACAACCTGCGCCGCGCACTCAGCCCGGTCCGGGCGCAGTGCCGCCCCCGCCGCCGAGCAGATAAACCGGATGTCGCCACCGGAGGACGTGCTTCGTCGCGATGACGGAGCGCAGCCCTCCGGGGAAGAGCCATTGCGTTCTGTGAAAAACCGTATCGGCTCATTAAATCTACTCTGGTGTGAGGAGGAGCAACCATGAGCAAGCGTAAGCTGAACGTGGCGCTAATCGGCTACCAGTTTATGGGCAAGGCGCACAGTAACGCTTACCGTCAGGTCGCCCGCTTTTTCGATGACCTGGAAGTGGAACCGGTGATGAAGGTTATCTGCGGGCGTAACGAAGAGAACGTGCGCAAAGCCGCGCAGAAGTACGGCTGGGAGGAGTACGACACCTCGTGGGAGCGCGTGGTGGAGCGCAAGGACATCGACCTCGTGGACGTGTCGGTGCCCGGCAATATGCACGCGCCGATTGCCATCGCGGCGGCAAACGCGGGCAAGATGGTGCTGTGCGAAAAGCCGCTGGCGAACACGCTGGCGGAAGCGCGGCAGATGGTTGAAGCGGTGCAGAAGAACAAGGTGCCCAATGCGTTGTGTCACAACTACCGCTTCGCACCCGCCGTGCAGCTCGCCAAGCAGTTGATTGACGAAGGGCGCATCGGCAAGATTTACCACTTCCGCGGTACCTACTTGCAGGACTGGATTGTAGACCCCAACTTTCCGCTGGTGTGGCGACTGCAGAAGGAGGTTGCAGGGTCGGGAGCGCATGGCGACCTGAACGCACACCTGATTGACATGGCACGTTTCCTGGTCGGAGAAATCGCCGAAGTATCGGGTATGATGGAGACCTTCATCAAGCAGCGGCCGAAGCTGGCGGCTTCCGACGACCGTCTGGGCGGAGTTGCCAGCAGCGAAATGGGCGAAGTGACTGTGGATGACGCCGCGCTGTTCCTCGTGCGCTTCGAAAACGGCGCCATCGGCAGCATCGAAGCCACCCGCTTCGCGCTGGGGCGCAAAAACTACAACCGCTTCGAGATTAACGGTAGCAAAGGTAGCCTCGTGTTCAACATGGAACGCATGAACGAACTCGAGGTTTACCTGCAGGACGATCCGCCGCACATTCGGGGCTTCCGTGTGGTGCAGGCAAGCGACAGTGTGCACCCCTTCATGAGCGCGTGGTGGCCCGTTGGACACATCATCGGCTACGAACACACTTTCATTAACCTCGTCTACACTATGCTGAAGGCATTTGACAAGGGCGAGGAGTTCAAGCCGAACTTCGAGGACGGCGTGCGCAATCAGGCGGTGCTCGAAGCGGTGGATATCTCCAGCCAGCAGAGACGCTGGGTGAGCATCTCTGAACTGTAGACCTGATGGGGGCTCGCGGTTCCTGCAATGCCGTGAGCCCCTTGATGCTCCTCGCAAAGAGGAATGACTTCTTTACCAGGGCGGGGTGGAGTTTGCCCTTCCCGAATGATAACGACGCAGGACTCCATTTCTCCTTCGCCGAAACAAAAGACAACATCACCATAAAGGGGGTGGTTCCCATGGCGACCGTAGTGGTCAGCGTGGACTGCGCGGCAGCGAACCAGGGGCGATGCTACACGCCCGATCTGGTGCGCGTTGCCGAGGAGTTCCACGTGCCCATGACCTGGTTGATTACCGTTTCAGCAAACGACCCGATGAGTAACGTCATGCTTTACCACGCGGAGTATCTGCATCGTATCCCCTCCTGGCACGAAATCGGTTTGCGCGTGCATTTTCAAAGTAACGGCTCCCCGATTACCGACGAGCGTGAACGTGGTATGCTAATTCAGGAAGGCAAGGACCTGCTGAAACAGTGCCACGTCAAACCAACGGCTTTCCGCGCAGCAGACCATATGCTACAGGTGTCAGATTTGCGCTACCTGGAAGATATCGGTATCGTGGTGGACGGTACGGTGGCTCCAGGTGTTGTAGTAGAAGACAGGGTGGACTGGAGCGATGCTCCTACTCAGCCCTACCATCCTGCCTACGACAACCTCAAGGTGTATGGTGACGCCAAACTGCTGCTGGTGCCGGTGGCTACTTATAGGGGGCAGCTTGCCAGTCTGGATATGGAATGGGGTGCGCTGGAGGGTATTCTGGATTACCACCTGCAGAACAGTGAGGTCATCAGCATCACCGCACGCGACTGGGCAAACGGGGTGGCGAACTGGCGACGATGTGTCCAGTATCTGCGTGAACGCGGCTGTCGTTTTGTAACGCTGTCGCAAGTGGCTTCCGAATGGGGCAGGTAAAAGGGAAGTTGGGGGGCTACCACGCGATGTGGAAACCGTCTTCGACTCCTGTGGCATCCCCCCACTGTACCAACACATCGGTGACTCGCGCTGCAGGAGGACCCTGCTTGAGCAGGGTGAGCAGCTGGTTCAGTGTTTTCTCGTCGCCTTCCGCAATAACCTCTACCTGACCGGAGGGCAGGTTGCGCACCGTCCCGCTTACTCCGAGCGCGCGAGCGTAGCGCAATACGAAGGCGCGATAGCCGACGTTCTGCACTCGCCCCGAGACCAGGGCAACCATCTTTTTGCGCATGGCGGTTACGTTACCCCGAAGGCAGATTGCGCCTCGATAACCTCCTTTGCTACAGCGAGGCGTATCGGTTCATATTGTTCTTCGGGGATAGCCAGAAACTCCTTCACGGTGGCGTTCATCTCGTGCTGGATGCCCGGTATCAACACACCTATCTCCGCCTGATTGACCAGACAGTTCGCGGCATGCACGAGAGCAACGACCTCAAACACGTCCTGCTCCGCTTGTAGGGGCGTGTGGTGCAGGGCGATGCCAGCGCGGATGGCGGCAGGCAGGTTCCACTTTTCGGCGGCAAAATCACCCAGCTCGGCATGGGTGGTACCCAGCACCCGGTTTTCCAGCGCCAGCACATCTTCTTCTGTGCCGAGAGTTATCTCAGCACTGCGCGAGATGAAAACATCCATATCTTCTGGCAGGAACTGGTCGGCAATCAACTTGCCGATGTCGTGGAGCAGTCCGGCAATAAACACTTCCTCGTCCCATTTAGACCGCTTGAGGCGTGCCAGCACCCTACCCGCGATAGCGGTTGCCAGAGAATGCCTCCAGTACTCCTGCCGGTTGAAACGCGAATTGCGCTGACGAGTGTGGACCATGGCGTGGAAAGTCAGTGACATGATGATGGTGCGAATGGTGTTCAGTCCGAGCACCGCGATAGCCCGACTGATGCTGGATATTCTCCCATTCCCACCGTAGTAGGCGGAGTTCGCCATGCGCAGTACCTTGGCGGCGAGGGCGGCATCCTGAGTGATGACCCGTTCGAAATCGCGGGTGGATGCCCTGGGGTCGTCTATCAGCCGCATCACCTGCACAGTCACGTGCGGCAGGGGTGGGAGCCCCACCGCGCGCGATATTCGTATGCCCAAAGCTTCCTTCGCGTTCACATTCTTCATTATCGGAAGCGGGAGCGAAAGTATACAGGGCAAACAGGCGTTCTTGTCGACGGAATCGCAGCCGCGTGTCTCTCCGTCGGTAGGATATTTCCATCACGTCGCGAACTTCTTATCCAGACTCGTTGTGAGAGGTGAGGAGATGCAGCCCTCTGAAGAGGTTACTGCTAAACGCTGGTACCACGGGTTAACAGGTTATCACTGGCTGGTGTTATTTGTAGCGTCGTGCGGCTGGCTGTTCGATACGATGGACCAGTGGCTGTACGTGCTGGCTCGCCAGCCCGCTTTGCGCGAGTTGCTGGCGCGGCAAGGCATTGAGCCTACGGATGCCAATGTCGGCTATTACTCCGGCATCGTGCAGGCTATCTTCATCTTCGGCTGGGCAACCGGAGGGTTCCTGTTCGGTATCGTCGGCGACCGACTGGGGCGGACCCGTACGATGGCGCTGACGGTGTTGATGTATGCCGGCTTTACCGGCTTGAGCGGTTTATCGCAGACATGGGGGCAGTTCGCATTGTTTCGCTTCTTAACAGGGCTTGGCGTCGGGGGGGAATTTGCGGCAGGAGCATCGCTGGTCGCAGAGGTGTTTCCTCCGCACGCGCGCGCTACCGCCCTGGGCATCATGCAGGCGTCATCTGCGCTGGGAAACATTCTGGCGGGGGTGATTAACCTGACCGTTGCACCCAACTGGGGCTGGCGATGGGTGTTCGCTGTGGGGATACTGCCTGCGCTGCTGGTTTTCGTAATCCGCCTGTTTGTGAAGGAACCAGAGCGTTGGGAAGAAGCGAAAGAGCGTGCCCGTTTGGAGAACAAGCAGCTGGGTGCGTTGAGTGAGTTGTGGAACACGCCGCACCTGCGCCGCAATCTGCTGGTCGGCATTGGGTTGGGCGCGATCGGCATTATCGGTTTCTGGGGCATCAGTACCTGGTCGCCAGACCTGCTTCGCAATCTATTGAACCCTGAAAACCTGCCAGAGCTCAAGCCCGATGTGGACCGCAAGGTCAGCTGGGCAGCGATGGCGCAGAACGGAGGTGCGTTTTTCGGCAGTCTGTTTGCGGCATGGCTGGCGCAGCGGGCTGGAAGGCGGTTCGCCATCAAGTTTTCGCTGTTCTTGTGTTTCATCGTGGCGCCTGCAACCTTTCATCTCACGCATACCTTCCGATCGGCGATGATTTTCTATCCGTTGCTGGGGTTCAGTATGCTATCTTTGCTGGGATGCTACGCGGTGTACTTCCCGGAGATTTTCCCGACGCGCCTGCGGGCGACGGGGACGGGTTTCTCGTACAACGTGGCACGCTATATCGCCGCGATAGCGCCGTGGACGTTCGGCACGCTTCGCGCGTTGTATGGCATCCAGTGGGCGGCAACGATTATCTCGCTGGTGTTCTTGCTGGGATTTGTGGTATTACGCTATGCGCCCGAAACGAAAGGCAAACCTTTGCCCGAGTAGGGCTATGGTTTTCCCAGCAGCCACTGTCCGCTGCCCCGCTGTGCCAGAGCGAAGTGTCGAAACCGCCAGCTGCCGACGGATGCCTCCCGCACGCCGGGGCGACGGACGGCAACCGCCAGCGGCGTGCCGTCTGCTGCGACTGCGCGGATGAGCAGAGCGGTGTCGTTCTCTTCCACCTCTATCTCTGCCGGTGGACGATGCGTCTTCCGATATGGTCGCACCACGGTGAGAGTGAACACCTCGCTGTGTGGGCGGACAGTGCTGGCTTCCACGTGCCACTGGTTCGGAAAGCCGCCGTGACCGATGGAGCGCAGGTATTCCGCGTCGGGGGGAGGGGTGTAGCCGTCCCACTGGCGCATCCGTACCGGGGATGGGGCAATGTAATGGATGTACGCTCCCGCCTGCTCGCGTTCGATCCTCAGGCGTTGCTGGCGTGTCTCCACTTCGAAGGGCGCGAGTGCGTGGAGCATCCACGTGAAGTGACGCGGCTGGTCCGCGACCGCTTCATCTACAAAAACGACCAGGTCGGGCTTGACGAAAACCACATGGCGGACGTAACGACGCAGTCTGCCCGCGTACGCCCGGGCAGCCTCACCTGCGACATAGTCTGCGCCCGGCTGCAAGTCCTGTGCGATAATGTTGCCAAAGGGGTCCGGGGAGTGTGGTACCTGTCCTTCACCATCCACCAGCATGGCGTTCTGGGAGACGGTACTCCAGCACCACTGCGTGTGGAACGGGCTGCCGTGTATGTCGCGGTATACGCAGTTTGTCAGCAAGCTCTCGCCATACGCATTGAGTGTGAAGGAGTTGTGAGGGTCGTGCCCGTGGCTTTGCCTGCCAAAGGGGCTGCTCTTAAACCGTATCTGCACATTGTCGCGGGAGTCTAAGAGGTTGTTGTTGAGTACGGCCACTCCGATACCACGGAATACTCTGGATGGCGGCAGGTCGCGCGGCGGTTTGGGAGCCACGTTGGGCAGAGTATTCCACAGCAGGTTCAGCACCGGTTCGCTGGATTGCAGCTGGATGTTCCACTGCTGTGTCCACCATTTCCAGTAAGGATTGCCCATTTTATGGGCGAAGTAGGCGGCAAAGCTCCAGCCAGAAGAGGGACGACTGTGCGACAGGTCACCAAAACCCATGTCCGGCGAGCCGGGCGGAGTGGTATACAGCGCATAGTCGCCAGCGTGGGCAAAGAAAGGCTTGCGGAAGGCGTCGATGCCCAGTGCCTTCTCTGCCACCTCCGTCCACCAGACAATCTTGGACATGTACCCCGCCCAGTACGACAGTCCTTCATGCCAGCCGCCGTCATCGTCGCTCCACACCGGGTACGCGGCGAAGAACTTGTGTACGGCGTAATCCAGCCACATCTCCGCTTCGGGGATTTCTCCGAGGAAGGCGATGGCGCATTCTGCCAGCTTGTGCCAGGTGCGGTTGCCGTGGCTGTCATAAGGGCGAGACAGATGTCCGTTGCCTTCCTGCACCTCCCAGCTGCGCCATGCATCGGTGGCGCGGTGCAGCATGACGGCTCGCACCCGTTCGCGTTCCTGCTCGGTGAGGGCGTAATATGCCCAGTCGTAAGCGCGGGGAAGGCGATGGAGCATCGGCTTTGCCGCCTCACAGTTAATGGCAAAGTTGGTGGGTCCGTCGGGATCCCATGCGGCAAGGTGCATCACCCACCGGCGGGCGGGTTCGGCATAACGGTCATCTTCTGTGAGCAGATGAAGGAACGCCAGCAGCTCTGCCTCCATACACGCTTTCACCGTTTGCTCGCGGTTCGACCACCAGTACTGGCGCGTTTGAGGGTCGCGTGCGCTGGCTTTAACGGCAGGCTCCGGCGTGGGACCATCTCTCAGTAGTCGTTCCGCCTGCGTCTCCAGGTTCTGCAACAGACGCCTGCCTTCACGCTGACACCATTCCCGCAGGGCAGGGAGGTCCGCCGCCCGCACGAAGAGCCGGGGGTGTGTAGTTCCGATGCGCTCCTTTAGCTGAGTAAGCGTCGGTTGTGGGAAAAGCACAGCCCGGGAGGTCACCGTAAACTCACGTATCTGGCTCCATGGGGAGACCGCACCGTTGCGGGTGCGCATCCGGTAGCGCCAAAAGTACTTGCCGGGCTTCAAAGGCTCGTGGTGGGTGTATACGCACCAGCGATGTCTTTCCACAGTCACGGCGTCGCTCAAATCGCGTCGTATTGCCCACTGCACGTCGTAGGATGCCGCCTCGCGTTGGTGTATCCACGTTAGAGAGGGTGGGTTTACCGCCACAGTGCTGCCGTTCTCTGGACGGTAGCCCCACTCGCCGGGCATGGGTTGCCTGTCTGGAGCCTGCATTGGATACCTCCCTGTTACCACTCCGCGACGGAGCCGTCGTCGTCATGGAAGAAGCCGCTGCCCGGGTCGGGCTTAGGTGCGAGTGGATGTTCGCGCAGGTAGTCTTCGTCTACCTCGATACCCAGTCCGGGTGCGGCTGGCACTTCGATGTAGCCTTCATGCGCAGTGAAGGGGTTCTTGAGGTAGCCTTCGCCGAGATGCACAAACTCCTGAATGACGAAGTTGGGTGCGCAGGCGTCTATCTGCAGACACGCGGCAAGATTAATCGGGCCGTACGGATTATGCGGAGCCAGTGTAACATAGTATGCTTCCGCCATAGCGGCGATGTGGCGGGTTTCAAAGATGCCGCCGCAGATGCACGGATCGGGCTGTAATACCTGTGCAGCTCCCTTTTCCAGCACCTGTCGGAAACCAAAGCGGGTGAACAAACGCTCGCCAGTGGCAATCGGGATGACTGCGTTGCGCGTGACCGATGCTAGCGCATCCACGTTTTCGGGCAGTACCGGCTCTTCGATAAAGAATGGGCGATAGGGGCGCAGCTCGTACTCCAGCTGCGTGGCGATGGCGGGGGTAGCGCGACCGTGAAAGTCCAGCAGGATGTCCACCTTGTTGCCCACCGCTTCGCGCGCGGCTGCCACCAGCTCCACCGCCTTTTCGATAACCGCCGCGCTTTCCAGCGGGTGCAAAGCAGGCAAAGGGCAGAACTTGACGGCGGAGTACCCTTCCTGCACGCGCTGGCGCGCCTGCTCGGCGATTTGGGTCGGCTCGTAACTGCCGATGTGCCGGTAGACGCGAATACGCTCGCGCACTTTACCCCCAAGCAACTGATGTACCGGCACGCCCAGCCGCTTGCCCTGAATATCCCACAGCGCCATCTCGATGCCGCTGATTGCTGCGTTCAGCACGGGACCGCCTCGCCAGAAGGCATGACGATACATCCGCTGTACCAGATGGATGATACGGGCGGGGTCTTCACCCAGTAACACATGCTCGTACGAGCGCACCGCCTCCGCGATGACAAACGCTTTGTCACCCAAGCATTCGCCCCAGCCGGCGATGCCCTCATCCGTGCTGACTTTGACGAATAGCCAGCGCGGTTCTACCGCAAAGGTCTCGATGTCTGTGATACGCACCTCAATGACTCCCCTGAAAATATCGCTAATTCTTTCCACAACCTCGCTCGTTCTCCTCTTGCCTGCTCCGCGCCTTTTCGGTAAAATGTCATCTGAAAGGTTTAAGTTCAAGGAGGGTTGGTATGTCTGTCCTGCGCTTTCCTGATGGATTTCTCTGGGGAGCCGCAACTGCTTCCTACCAGATAGAGGGTTCTCCGCTGGCTGATGGCGCCGGAGCCTCTATCTGGCATCGGTTCTCCCACACGCCGGGTACCACGCATAACGGCGATACGGGTGATGTTGCCTGCGACCATTACCGTCGGTGGCAGGAGGATGTCGCGCTGATGCGCGAAATGGGCTTGAAAGCGTATCGTTTCTCTATCAGCTGGCCTCGCGTTCTTCCCGAAGGCAAAGGCGCGGTCAACCCCGCCGGGCTGGATTTCTACGACCGTCTGGTGGATGCGCTGCTGGAGGCGGGCATTGAGCCGATGATTACGCTTTATCACTGGGACCTGCCCGGCGCTCTGCAGGACCTCGGTGGTTGGGCGAATCGTGAGATTGTCAACTGGTTTGGCGATTACACGCAGGTTGTGGCGCAGCGGCTTGGCGACCGGGTGCGCCTGTGGGCGACGCTTAACGAGCCCTGGGTGTTTACGTTTCTGGGTTACGTACAGGGCTATCATGCGCCGGGCATGCGCGACCTGTGGGCGGGGCTTCGTGCCGTACATCATGCCTTGCTGGCGCACGGCGAGGCGGTTGCCCGTATGCGCGCCATTTTGCCGGAGCAGGTTCGGGTTGGTATCGTACTGAATCTCGCTCCACAACATCCTGCAACCGACAGCGAGGAGGACAAAGCCGCAGCAGAGCGGGTACATGCGATGAACAACGCCTTGTTTGTGGAACCGCTGGTCAAAGGTACTTATCCTGCGCTGGCGGAGCAGATGGTTGGCTTCGCGTGGCCCAAGATACAGAGTGGAGACATGGAGCGCATTGCTCAACCTATCGATTTCATCGGCGTCAACTACTATTCGCGGGGCATAGTGAAGCACGCTGAGCACGGCTACCTGCAGGCGGAAGGTGTTGGAAATGAGGGCGCTCAGTACACCGATATGGGCTGGGAGGTCTATCCGGACGGACTGTATGAGATTCTGCAGTGGGTTCACTCAGAAGCACCGCAGCTGAGCCTGTATGTGACCGAGAACGGGGCGGCGTTCCGTGACGAATTGCAGGATGGCAGAGTGGCTGACGGACAGCGGCTGGAGTACCTGCGCCAGCACTTTACTCAGGCGCACAGGGCGATTCAGGACGGAGTTCCGTTGAAGGGGTATTTCGTCTGGTCGCTCATGGACAACTTCGAGTGGGCATACGGTTACTCCAAGCGTTTTGGCATTGTTTACGTGGACTACGCCACACAGCGGCGTATCTGGAAAGACAGCGCACGGTGGTATCAGCAGGTGATTGCGGCGAACGCCGTGCAGTAGCGTCGTCCGTTTGTCTGTTCGGAGGGCGAACCTCCGGGTGAGCCGAATATAGCCGCACGCGGCTCGGCGAGAGGCTCGCCCTCCTTGAAGTCGTCTTACGATGTTTTCTCCAGCGCGAACGAAGCCTGCTCGTGGTAGTCGTACGACTCTATGCGGGTGCTACCCGTGAAATGCTTCGCTCGCACATGCAGGTACACCGAGAAGGTGCACCTCTGGTGTGTGGTGGGGAAGCCGGGCCATGGTCCCAGCAGTTGTCCGATGGTCAGGGAGCCGGACGGTTGAGCCGCAGCCGGTGGTTCCCCAACGTCGGCAGTGCCAGCAGAAAAGGTGCCGCCCGGACCGTTCAGTCCACGTCGCCACGTGAGCGAGTAGGACATCATGAAAGTGTTGCTGGGGTTGGATACGCCTCGGGGATGGTAGGCGCGGAACCCAACCGATACATTCGTCCCCTCGGATCCGCTGATGAACTGACACTCTTCGCTGCTGGGAATGCCGTTTCGCCGAATATCCACAATGTCCCCCTGCACCGGAGTGTTATCTATCCAGAACACGCTCACCACATCGGCAAAGGGTACATTATCGGTGGAGCTGGTGTCGCCGTACCGCCAGCGGCGGAACTGGAAGTTGCGGGCAGTGCCCGGGTCACTGGCTGGAGCGGAGCTGGGTTTGATGCGGTTGCCTGAGGTGTCAAACAGTTCCAGAACGAGCATGTAACGTCCGGGGTTGAACAGCGTAGTGTTCCACACCTGGTGATACTGTCCACTCAGCCAGTGGTTGCCGCCGCTCCAGTAGGGTATACGAACCAGTCCGACCTGTCCCCCGACGTCTGCCGGGTTCGCCGAGAGAGCTTCCGCAGTGACTTTCCATTCGCCACCCACGAACACGAAACGGTTCCATGCCACCGGTGCGTCAAGGACGGTCACGCTACCAGAGGGCGTGCCGCTGCTGTCGATGGGCACTACTGACAGGCGGTAGTACTTCGCGATGGGTTCCATCTCCGGAGAAATCCACAGCCGAATGCCCAACGAGCCTCCCCATGGACAATCGGGCGCGTAGGAGGTGGTGAAGGTGCCGGAGCTGGCACTCAGCGCACCGGTTCGCGAGAGACCAGTCTGCGTAGGAAAGTTGAAGTGGCGCGAGCCGGGGCTGCCGATGTATTCCACCATCGCAAAAGGTATTCCCTCCGAAGGCGGCGAATCGCCCGGACCAGAACCGCAAACCAGCGCACGCCAGTACCATGTGCGGATGTCTGCAGGTTCTCCTGCTGCAAACCAGTTGTGCGATGCCACGCCGTCGTAAACCGTGACCCAGCTGCCCTGAATGCGCTGGCGCACCTTGAAGGCGAATGTGCTATGGCAGGTTGTACTGGATGGTGTGAGCCTTCGCGGGCGCAGGTAGCAGAAATCGAACCTTCCGCCCGGCTGGAGCGGGGTTTCGCCCACCTTGCGCATGGAACAGGTACAAATCAGCCCCATGAGATAGGGGCGAGCCAGCACATACTGCTCCGCCTGCTGGGTACTCATGCTGGTCAGCGCAATATAGTCCGCATACAACCGTTCAGCGGGCATGCTGGCAATCTCTGCGGGTGCGGTGGCAAGCCGTCGGCGCAGGTCAGCCACTTGCGAACGGATGCCCTCCTGTATCTGCGGACGCACCGCCTGTCGAACCGCGGTCAGCTCAAGCCGTTGGGTTAGCCTGTTGAGATTGTTAACCACAAACGGACTGGGGTCAGGACCGGGCGGGAACGGACCGGGCGGGTCCACCGGCAGTGGGTCCGGTAGCGGGATGGGAATAACTTCCAGAATGTCCCGCAGGCGGTCTAACAGGTCAGGGATACGGATACGGGTGCAACAACATACCCTCTCGTAGATTTCCACGATGCCGTCACACAGAGGCAAACACCGTGGGGGGAAGAGGATATGCAGTTCCGGCTGGTACGTGAGGCTCTTGAGGGCGATATTCCGTGACAGGTTCAGCCCGGAAACAAGGTCTATCCTGTCCAGAATGTCCCACCACCACGGGCGGCATTTACGGGCAGTGCCGTTGACACATACAAACTCGAACAGGAACCGCTCCCAGATGTCCCTTCCGATGATTAATCCACGCTCCCGCCAGACGGGAAAGGTAACATTGGGGCGAAAGGTAACGAGGCTCTCGGCGGTCAGCTGGGCGAGGTCGGTGACGTCGGGTCCCAGCGCGATTGCGGGCAGTTTCTCCCACTCTGCCTGCACGTCGAGGCGCTCTTTCTCGACGCGGGCAAGCTTCCGCACCGGTTTGCCCACCACGTCTACCTCGTAAACAGCAATTGTCGGCGCGGTTTCATCCGGCTTGATGCCAGCAATCTGCACACGCGCACTGAAGGTGGTCCTGCCGCGTTGTGTTTCCTGTCCTTCCTTCATGCGAATCGTCTCCTTCCCGAGCAAAGATTAGGGTGGCTACGCGGCTACCCTGTCAAAAATACTTGCATTTCATTCGGTTTTTGGTCACCCACCGTGTTCCTCTTCCGCCAGAGCTTCCTCTATCTTGCTTTTCAGACGAGCAAGGCGTTTGTGCACGGCGGTCTTGCTGAGCTCGATCCTGGCGGCGATTTCCCTTTCGGTCAGCCCTTCCTGATAGTGCCAGTGTAGCAACTGGCGTTCCTGTTCGGAGAGTAGCCGGAGCAGAATCTGCAGGTCGTAGAGGTCCTCGCATTGCTGGAAGGGCTTTTGCCATTCAGGGTCTATCGGCTCTATCAGTTCTGCAGTGTCTCCATCACATCGCAGAGACGTTGTGCTGATACTCCATCGCCAAGCGCGACGGTGTTCCTGACGAATCGCCTGCACCGCCTTGAGGAAGGCGTATGCGGGAAAGGAGACGTTTGCATTCGGTTTGTAAGAGAGAAGTGCGTTCCAGACGGCAATCCACGCTATCGATTCGCACTCTTCCCACCAGTAGGCTGCTTCATAGCCGGGGGGCGTTTTCCATTTTTGCACCCGCCGCAAGGCGTGTTGCGCAATCTGCTTCAGCTGGGAAAGCATCTGGGTATACTCCCTATCCCCCTCGCCTCGAGGCAGAGGGAACGCATCTTGTGGAGACTCTTTCATGGTTCTCCTCCTCCACATTCAGATACGCAAAATATCGGAGGATTACCTGTTTGTCGAAGGAAAAAGAGGTTGTTTTTTGAAAAATGCGCTCCATCGCCTTCCCATGATGGAGGTCGCGATAGAGCGCGTTTCTTCGGCGGTTATCGGCTCGCGCCGAAGGTTACAGATGCGGCCTGGTATCGGAAATGGTAACCTCTTTCATGATGTCGTACTGCTGGATTTTGCGCACCACGTCCATGCCCTGGATCACCTTGCCGAAGACGGCGTAATCACCGTCCAGCTGGTGTTGAGGTCCCAAGCAGATGTAGAACTGGCTGCCCGCGCTGTTCTTGTCATCGCCCTTACGTGCCATCGCGACCGCGCCGTCCTCGTGTTTGAGCCCGGTTTCCTCAAACGGGATGGTGTAGCCGGGTCCGCCGGTTCCATTGCCGTTAGGGTCGCCGCCCTGTACCACGAAATCAGGCACGACGCGATGGAACGTCAAACCGTTGTAGAAACCCTGCTTTGCCAGCTTGATGAAGTTGCCGGCAGTCTTGGGGGCTTTCTCCAGATTGAGCTCGATGACGAATTTGCCTTTGCCTTCCACGTCCACGATGGCATACGCGACCTTACCAGGCGGCGCAGAGGCAGCGGGTGGCTGCGTTGCCTCCTCTTGCTTGGGTGCCATGACAGCCTCTCCAGAGGGTGTCTCTTTCTTTGCGCAGCCGACAAGACTGCACGCGATAGCCGCCATCAAGGCGAGTGTCCAGGTACCTTTCATATCGAACCCCCTTCTCCGAGTGTGGTCACTACACGGTACATCTCTAACGCCTGCTCTTTGTTCAAGGGACAGAGGTTAAGGACACTGTATGCCAGTCCGTCGCTGTGTGCAGGAAGAGCATCGGGGATAAGTTGCTTTCCGTAGATGATTTCAGGTTCCATCGGGGGACAGTGCCTCTATCTCTTCTAATTGCAAACGGTGTCCGTCATGCAGGGCGTACGGGAACTTTGCGTAGCTGGCGGAGACGCCAAAATCACCATCTGCACGTATTGCCAGCACCGCAGCGTGAGGCGGTACGCCGTTTTCGTCGGAGCGTTTGCGCATCAGGTAACGGATTGCCTCGTCGCATGCCTCCTGCGCGCTCATGCCCTGCTCCATGAAGAAGACCACGCGGGCGCACAGCGCAACACGACTAATCTCGTCACCGTTACCGGTGGCAACCGCCGCACCGACCTGCTCATCCGCATACAATCCTGCCCCAACGATGGGGCTGTCGCCGACACGTCCGGGATATTTCCATTTCAGCCCTGACGTAGAGCAACCGACCACGATGGTATCCGGCGTCCAGATAATCATACCGACCGTGTCATGGCTGTCCTCCACGTCGGCGGGAGGAGCTTGTGTTTCGCGCCACCGCAGCCACTGCTCCGAGGCTTCAGAGGAAAGCGTTTCCTCCTCTTCAAAGCCCTGTTCACGGGCGAACTCCGCTGCGCCTTCGCCGACCAGCAACGCATGGGGAAGCACCTCCATCACCCGACGCGCCACCGAAATGGGACGACGAAAACCGCGAAGGGCGGCGACCGCTCCCGATCGATGTCCACGAGCGTCCATGATGGCGGCGTCCAGCTCCACATACCCCGCGCGGTTGGGTAAACCGCCATAGCCGACAGACTGCACGCTGGTGTCCAGCTCGACGGCGTTGATACCCGTTTCGAGGGCATCCAGAACGGAAGCCCCCAGCTCCAGCACGTTGAAAGCGCGTTCTACTGCCAGCTGACCGAAGTTCCATGTGGCGGTAAGCAGTACCCTGCTCATACCATCTCTTCCTCCCGCTCAGTCAGTGCCCGCACCACGCGCTCGACTAGTCGGGTAGTAGACCGCCCCTGTACCAGGGTAACCGTTACAACCTGTCCCCCGTACGAGCGCACGAGAGGAGCTTCCACAATACTATCGGGTCTGTAATCGCCGCCCTTCACGTAAATCTCCGGACGCAACAGACCGATAACCGCTTCGGCGGTCAACTCCTCGTAAACAGTGACATAATCCACGCTCTCCAACGCTGCCAGCATTTCGGCGCGTTCGTCCTGCGTGACGAAGGGACGAGGATTGCCCTTCAGCTGGCGTACCGACTCGTCGCTGTTGATGGCTACCACAAGATAATCACCCAATTCGCGCGCTTCCTGCAGGTAGCGGATGTGTCCTATATGCAGGATGTCGAAACATCCGTTGGTGAACACGCATCGTTCGCCTTGACGGCGGCGTTGCTCCACAATCTGCGCCAGTTCGCGCTGTTCTTTGATTTTGTCAGTAGCCCTGCGTAGCAACCTAAATCTCCTCCAGATAGATTTCTGTAGCACGTACGATGCGTTCAAACCACCCGCCGGATGGGTCAACCAGCGGTATCCACCAGAAGGTAGGGCGATGGTCAGTATGCGTGAGCCCTTCGGAGACCAGAATCGCCTGTCGCACCAGCTCCATTTTGCGCAGTTCCGCCTGCCGTTCGATTTCTGTCGCCCGCTGACGGGCGCGCTGGTTCTGCTCGCCACGCTCCAGTTGCTGTCGCTGAGGTTTCAAGCGGGCGACCTCTGCCCGGGCTTCGGCTATCCATTCTCGCCGCTGTTGCAGTTCTCTGTCGAAGCTCTTGCGAGCCTCCTCGTGCTGAAGGATCTCCTCGTGAATACGGTCTACTTCCGGTCCGGTAGTGATGCCCCGTTGCGACAGCTCCCAAAGCCTCTCCTTCAGGGGCTTAATGGTCTGCCGATAGTTTTCGCCTTTCGCCATCTCAATCCTCTGGTACTCCTGTTTCCACTGTTCTATCTGTCTGTAGAGAGCGTGGATGCACTGGTGAATCTCTTCCGCCTGGCGGCGCAGGTCGCGCAGTAAGCTAATGTGCCTGTCATACTCCTCGCGCAGAGCGTGCCACTGCTCGCCTTCTCGCTCTGCGAGGAACTCCAGCACCTCGCGCGGACTGGTAAGCTGGCGAATGGTTTCCAGCAACCCCTTTTGTTCCGCAACTACCTCGCGCCAGCGGGAGGAGAACTCATTGGTGCATATCCGTTGCTTGCCGAAGGCGTTTGCCAGATGCTCGGGCAGAGTGAGTGTTTCGCACTGCTCGTCGCCCATCGTGTCCCATGTGGGGTAAACCAGCCGCAGGATGGGATGGAGGTTCCACTCGATGCCGTTTTCGCGCAGGTACTGGTTCATCTTGCGCGTGCGCCAGATGTAAGGCGAGCCGCCTTCGTTCATCACGAACAGGAACTCCCGCGCCAGCATGGAGACCAGTGTCACCGCTTTGCCTACCAGAGTGACGCCCGAGACAAAGTGCTGCTGGAGCACTTGGGCGAGGTCTGCCACAGAGTGTACGGGTCGCTCCAGAGGAATGGTGATAGGGTCTTCGGTTTCGATCACCAGCCGCCTGTCGGTAACCCGAAGAGTTCCACGCCCGCGCTGGGGAACAATCAGGTCAAATGGGATTGCCCCCTCGCCGAAGCGGTCCAGCGTGTAGATTTCAGAGTCCGCTACTGCACGGTTGTAAGCCTCTTCGGCAACGGGACGAGTCTGCGGGTTCAGGAAGATGTCCACCAGCTGGAACCGGGGCAGGCGGGAGGTTTCAGGAGACAGTTCTAGCAGGTTTGCAGAACAGTTTGTGGTGACGTTATCCACAGGCGCGCCGAGCATGGTAAAGAAACGGGGGAATAACCATTGATACAGTGCGCTCAAACACTGGTCCGGATACTGCCTGGCGAACTCATCTATCCAGCCGAGAATCCGGTCTGCCACTGCTAAGCGGGCTTTCTCGCGGTGCTCCGGGGATAGCATCTTCAGGCTCTCCTCAAAGCCCCACTGCAGGAGTTCCAGCAACGGCTCCTTTACATGGTTCAGGCACACCTCATGCACAATCACGGAGCGATGCTCG
>JAPWUZ010000130.1 GCA_028275265.1 Armatimonadota bacterium
TCGAAAAAGCCACACGCTCGCTGGTGCGCGAGGCGATGGAGCAGGTGGACAAGCCTTCCACGCGCCCCCCCATGCCCGACTACCTGTGCCCATACTGCGGTGAGCGCAAGGACCCGGTGACAGGGCAATGTGCGTGCAGCGTGTTACCGGGTGCGGCGGCACCGGTAGCGGTTTCTTCGGGAGCACCCGCCGCGGCATTGCCACCACTGGCGGGCACCGTAGTGCAGCCCGCCACGGGAACGGTTCCCACCCGACTGGTGATAGTCAACGGTGTGAAAGCGGGCATGGCGTTCCCTCTGCAGGGCAACGTGGTGACCATCGGCAGAGAACCCGGGCGCGACCTGCAGATCGATTTTGACCCCACCGTCAGCCGTCGGCACGCGAGGCTGGAGAGGCAGGGCACGCAGTGGGTACTGATGGACGAAGGTTCGCGCAACGGCAGCTTTGTCAACGGACAGCCCGTGCAACAGCGGGTCATTCAGGTAGGCGACGTCTTGCGCTTCGGCAACACGGAAGTACGGGTGGAGTAGAGGGTGCGTCGACTATACCGACTGAGTGAAGCGAAGAACCTCTGTGAAATCGCCAAGGTGCTTCACTGAGGCTCTGTGAGTGGCTTTCTAAGGAGGGTTCTTGACGGCTCATGCAGCACGAGAGGCGAGCGCGCTCGCTGAGCTGGCGGGCGGTGGGAATTGGTTTTCTGGCTTCTTTACTTATCGCTGCGCTGGACCCTTACGGGCTCTACGTCATTCAGGGTTCCTACATGACGCTCGACTACAGTACCCCGGCAGCGGTGTTTGTGTTCTTTGTGCTGGTGGTCATCATCAACGGGTTATGGAAACGTCGGAGCCCACGCACCGCCCTTCGCTCCGGGGAGCTTATCACCATTTATGTCATGATGATTGCCGCCTGTGTCGTACCCACGCTGGGTTTGACAGCGCAGATTCTGCCCGTGCTGGCAGCGGTTATCTACTATGCGAACCCGGCGAACGGCTGGGATCGCCTGATACATCCCCATCTGCATCCTCTTCTCGCGCCGCGCGACAGGGAGGCGGTACGGCTCTTTTTTGAAGGTAAGCCGGGCGCAACGGTACCCTGGGAGGTTTGGCTGCCGCCGTTGCTGGCGTGGATGCCCCTCATCCTCGCGCTGTATTTTGTGATGATTGCCATCATGGTTATCTTTCGCCGCCAGTGGATGGACCGCGAGCGTCTGGCTTTCCCCGTCACCCAGCTGCCGTTGGAGATGGTCAACGAGCAGGACCCCTTGCTGCGTAAACCGCTGTTCTGGCTTGGGTTCGCGTTGCCGTTCGCGGTGGGTAGCCTCATCGCCCTGCACAACTACGCGCCTTCCGTGCCTGCTCCCAAACTCAATGTGTATGTGCCCCTCTTTCGCGAAACGGTCAACTGGAGTTTGCGCTTCAGCTTCCCCATGCTGGGCTTTTTTTATCTGGCAAACCTGGATGCGTTGTTCAGCCTCTGGTTTTTCAACCTGTTGTTCATGGTAGTGCGCGGCTACCTGAACATCTATGGAGTGGAAATCCGCGAGGACCTGGGAGGAGCCTACGGCACGCCCTATATCCCTTATAAGTATCTCGGCATGGGGGCAATGCTGATGCTGGTGGCGACGGGGCTGTGGGCGGCGCGTTCGCACCTGTCGGATGTCTTCCGCAAATCCATCGGCAGGGGCAAGGACGTGGACGACAGCGGTGAGGTGCTGAGCTATCCCGTTGCTTTTTGGGGCACGGTGCTGGGGCTGCTGGCAATGAGCGTGTGGATATGGTGGTCAGGACTGCCGTACTGGGCGACATGGGTGTATCTGCTCTTTATGATGGTGCTGTTCTTCGGGTTGACGCGCGTGGTGGTGGAAACGGGTCTGGCAGAGGCGGTAGCGGCGATGATTGCGCCCGTGTTCACGGTAGCCGCGTTTGGCAGTACCCCCGTCGGGGCGCGAGGACTGACCGCGCTGGGGTTGACGTGGGTCTACTCTGCCGATATTCGCACCACCGTGATGGCATCTAGCATTCACGGCATGCGCCTTGCCGAACGCGCAGGCGTGTGCTCACGCGGGCTGTTCTGGGCGATGATGCTGGCGATTGTCGTCAGCATTGTGGCGTCGGTGTGGGTCACCCTGCTGCTGGCATACCGCTACGGCGGAGCGAATCTAAACCGATGGTTTTTTCTGGACGGACCGCAGTTCCCCTACAAGTGGGTAGCGGACAGGATGAATAACCCTTCTGACCCCAGCACCACTGGCTGGCTGTTAACGGGTTTCGGTGCGGCGGTGATGGGTTTTCTAAGCGCAATGCGCCAGCGGTTTGTAGGCTGGCCCTTCCACCCTGTGGGCTTCTGCGTAGGCAGTACGTGGATTATGGACGAAATCTGGCTCACCTGCTTCATCGCCTGGCTGGTCAAGTTTCTCATCCTGCGATTCGGCGGGTTGCGGTGGTTCCGTTTGTCGCTACCTTTCTTTCTGGGGCTCATCGTCGGGCAGTATACCTGCAACGGCTTCTGGCTCGTCATGGATTACTTCAGCGGCGCAAAGGGCAACCAGATATTCTGGATATGAGTTGTGGCAGAATCCACATGGTAAAGGTATAATGCTCTTGCGCAACATGGTGCAGGAGGTGGTTGTTGTCATGCCCATCTACGAGTATCGGTGCAATGCCTGCCGGAGGCGGTTCAGCGTGCTGGTGGGGGTGATTGCGGAGGAGGACCCTCTTCAGTGCCCGCGCTGTGGAGGGACAGATGTCACGCGCCTCATCTCGCGCTTCGCCCGCCTGCGCAACGAAGATGACATCATTGACGATATGCTCGACCCGGATAAAATCGGCGACCCGGAAGACCCCAAAACCATGCGCCGATGGGTCAAAGAGATGGGCAAGGAGCTGGGCGAGGACTTCACCGACGAGTTCGACGAGATACTGGCTGAAGAAGAAAAGAAAGCGGCGCGTGGGGAGACCGGTGAAGAAGGCGAGGAGGATGGCGGCTCCGACGATTTGCTTTAAGCCTACTGTGCCAGCACGCGCACGTCTCCCACGCGCCGGGTCAAGCCGATACGGTCAAAGTATTCTAGCAGAGGCACGACGAACTTGCGGCTGGAACCGGTGAGGTCGCGAAACTCACCGACGCTGAGAGAACCCTTTTCCTGAATCGTGCGCTTTACCAGGTCGGCGAATTCCGCCAGTGTGTCCCGATGGAAGTACATCTCCTCTTCCAGCTTCACCAGCACCCCCTGCTCGAGCAGTACCTCTATCATTGCCTTTACCGCAGGAGGCGGCGCGCCGACCTGTTCCGCAATCGCTTTCACGGGTGGGGGAGTGGCTCGCGCCTCACGCAGGATTTGCTCCACACGGTTTGCCAGCCGCTGTTGACGCTCGTTCAGGCGGATGCTGAAGCCCGATAAGCGCACCTGCGTGCCCTGCAGGGCGATGATTCCGTCCTGTTGCCAGCGCAACAGCATCGCTTCGAACAGACGAGCAGGCAGCCGCCCGCCAAGCGTGGAGCGCAGTTCCTCGCGGGGCATACCCGCCCGTAGAGGGTGTTGCTGGTGATAGCGGCGCAGGGTCTCTTCGACCTGCTGGCGGAGGTGTTCCCACGCGCTTCGCGCCAGCCAGACATCCCCAACACGCACTGCCTGCTGATGCTCCTCCAGATGCTTCAGAATAGCGGAAACGCTGCTTACGTCCATCTCAGCGCGGCGGGCAAGTTCCTGCTCATCCATGCCCACAGGCGATTGCGCCAGAATCGCCAGCACCTTCTCCTCCGGTGCACCTTCCAGCAGAGAACGCAACCTTGCCAGCACAGCAGGGTCAAACCGCCGGTGCCGAGGTGCGTGCGGTTCCAGCACGACGCCTCCGCCGATGGTGAACATGGGCGAATAGGTGCGAACGACGAATCGATCGCCGCGCGTCGCTACCAGCGGTTTCTCCAGACGCAATTGCACGAAGCCCTGCGCTCCCGGCTCCAGCCGTTCGCTGTCCAGCAGAGAGACACGTCCAATCACCTCCGCCGTGCCCAAGTAGAGGCGGATACGGGCGCGATGCGGTAACCCTTTCACTGCATCGGGAAGCAGGCGCAACTGCGCATCAAAAGCACGGGTCGGCTGGAAGATTCCGGGTGGGACGCATACCATCCCGCGCTCTATCTGCTCTTTCTCTATGCCCGGCAGGTTGATGGCAACCCGACTGCCCGCCACTGCCTTCTCCACCTTTTGCCCGTGCACCTGTATCTGCCGCGCTCGCGAATGCAGACCGGCAGGCAGTATCTCGATGGGGTCGCCTGCACGCACCCGCCCGCTGATCAGTGTGCCCGTTACCACCGTGCCCACTCCGGCCAGCGTGAACACGCGGTCCACCGGCAGGCGGAAGGGGGCGTTCAGTTCGCGAGCGGGCACACGCGCTACCGCCTCCTGCAGAGCGTTCAATAGCTCTGGCAAACCCTGCCCGGTCACCGCCGACACCGCGACCACAGGCGCGTCCTTCAGCGGCGTATCCTGCAAGAAGGCGCGGACCTCGTCGGTGACCAGCTTCAGCCATTCCGCATCCACCAGGTCGCACTTGGTAATCGCGACCACGCCAGCCTTCACGTCCAGCAAGCGCAGGATGTCCAGATGCTCGCGCGTCTGCGGCATGATGCCCTCATCAGCGGCGATAACCAGCAGCACCACATCCACCCCGCCTGCGCCCGCCAGCATGTTTTTCAGAAACCGTTCGTGCCCCGGCACGTCCACGATACCCACCGTTTGCCCATCCGGTAGGGTCAGCGCCGCAAAGCCGAGGTCAATAGTCATCCCGCGTTCCTGTTCCTCTTTCAGGCGGTCGGGGTTGGTTCCGGTGAGGGCGGTAATCAGCGTGGACTTGCCGTGGTCCACGTGCCCCGCCGTGCCGATGATGACATGTTTCTCCGGCATGTTTACCACCTGTTGGGCGAAATCGGCTGGTGTATCATGGATTGTTACTTCGACCTGGAGAGTGCAAAACCTTTTCGGCATCCAAGACCTCGCTGGCGAACGGGGCTCTTGCCGAGCCGATAACACTTCCACGCCGGCGGGGAGGCCGGGTGGGGGATAGCTCGCCAGATGGTTCCCCTCCGCGTATTTTCTGAACGCTCCCGCAGGAGATTTGACATACACACGTCGAAAACATATAATACTTCAGAGGTAGCAGGCAACACGGAAGACTGCTGTCTCGGGTGCGAATTCGGCAAAAGGAGGAATGCGAGTGAAAGGCTTGTCTCGTCTCGTAGCGCTGTGTACACTGGCGCTGACCTTTGGGATTTTCGCGGCACAACAGGCTCAGGCGCAGTTCGACAACCCCTCCACCGATTTGAGCCTGCGGTTGGGAGCGAACGTGGTGAACCGCGCGAACATGCGTGCGGTCGGTGACGTATGGCTGGCTGTGGGCGCAGATGTGAAGCTGCGCGGCGGCTCGCCCATCGGCGAGGGCGAGATGTTGCTGGGTGTGGACTACTACACCCGCAGCAGTAGCGGTCAATCGTCCAGCATCACCGCCATCACCCTGACGCAGGTGTTCTCGGTAGACCCCTCTGAAAAGTTTAAGGGCTACATCGGGGTGGGGGCAGGAGTATACGTACTGAAGCCTGTTGGTGTCAGCGCGAAGTCCGTATTCGGTGGAAAGCTCGTGCTCGGCTACGACATCAATGAGAAAGTGTTCATCGAGTTGAACTACCACCTCACCGAAAAACAGCAGGATTTCCGGGGCGATAGCACCACCATCCTTATCGGATACCGGCTCTAAGGCGGCAGGGGCGGTATGCTGCCGCCCCGCCTTCGTCTCCCCATGAGACAGCGTCGTCCTCTGAAACTATTCGCTGGCAACGGAAACCCCGTTCTGGCTCAGCGTATCGCCGCTGATCTGGGCATATCGTTGGGCAACCTGATGGTGCACCGTTTCAGCGACGGCGAGGTGCGCGTGGAATGCCATGAGACGGTGCGGGGGTGCGATGTGTTTGTGATTCAGTCCCTCTGCCCACCTATCCATGACAACCTGATGGAGCTGCTTATCCTGCTGGATGCTCTGCGACGCGCTTCCGCCGCCCGTTTGACGGTGGTGATGCCCTACTACGCCTACTCGAGGCAGGAGAAAAAGAACAGCCCGCGCGACCCCGTGCCCGCGAAGCTGGTGGCGGATATGCTGAGCACCGCCGGAGCGAATCGCGTCATCACGATGGACTTGCACGCGGAGGCGATTACCGGCTTCTTCCATATCCCTGTGGACGACCTGAGCGCGCTCTCTCTGCTGGTACGCCACTTCGCCCGGCTCCGGGAAGAGAATCTGGTAGTGGTTGCCCCGGACGCCGGAGCCGTGCGGCTGGCGCGGGCAGTGGCAAGGAAGCTGGAGGCACCGCTGGCGGTGGCTTATGCCCGTACCGGGCGTACCGATAACCCGGCACATATCCGTTTCGCGGGCGATGTGGAGGGCTTGAAACCGTTGATTGTGGAGGATATGATTGTCACGGGAAAACGGGTAGAATCATGCGTGAGGGCGTTGATTCGGCAGGGGTGCATCCCTGAGGTGCGGGTAGCTGCCACGCATGGCGTACTGGCGGGCGATGCCGTCCGGAGGGTCATGCAACCGGAGGTGGTGGAACTGGCTATCACCGACACCATCCCCCAGCAGCACCAGCACCCTCGGGTGACAGTGATACCGACCGCGCACTTGTTTGCCGAGGCGATTCGACGGATATACCTTGACCGAACACTGGATACCATCGTTCTCCCGCAAACGGTAAGAGATTAACAGGGGAGGCAACGTCTATGGCACAGCGTTTGACTCTGGAACAGATAGCGCACGTCGCCAAGCTGGCGCGGCTGGCAATGAGCGAGGAGGAGATGCGCCAGATGGAGAAGCACCTAAACAACCTGATGGCACAGTTCGAACGTCTGCAGGAGCTCGACACCACTGGTGTGGAGCCGACCGCGCACTCGTTCCCGGTATACAACGTATTCCGTGAGGATGTGGTACAGCCCTCTCTGCCTCATGAGGATGTGCTCGCCAACGCCCCGGAGCAGCGCGACGGCTGTTTCATTGTGCCCATTATTGTGGAGGAGTAACGCCCTATGCCCGTTCTGCCCGGCGCAACACGCGACGAGATACTGCAGGTAGTGCGCAGGTTAGGGCAGCCGGACTACCGCGCCCAGCAAATAGCCGAATGGGTGTACCGTAAGGGCGCGCACAGCTACCAGCAGATGACCAACCTTCCGCAGGGTCTGCGGGATGCTCTGCCCGACCTGCTTCCCCTCAAACGGCTGGAGGTCGCTCGCG
>JAPWUZ010000132.1 GCA_028275265.1 Armatimonadota bacterium
GCCGTCTGCGCGAGTGGCTTGGCGAGGGCTATGCGGACCGTCCCGCCTTCTGGCTCACGGCACAGGCGATTTCGGAGATGCTGCCCGACGGCGACCGTGAACGGCGCGTACTGCAAGGACTACTTGCACATCGGGTAAAATGACAGGTGGAGGCAACCATGCGTGCATGGTACGAGGTGATTAAGCCGCGCGAGGACATCCTGAGCGGCGAGCTGAACGAAGCGATTTTCGCGGCGAACTTGGCAGATGTGCTGCACGAGCGCGCCCCGCTGGAGTATCGCGACCCCGCACACTTTTTCCAGCAGACCTACCCCACGCAGGGGCTTATTAACCTGCTGGCGACAGTGGCGAAGCGGCTGGCAGAAGGCGTGGGCGACTCGGTGATTCAGCTCCAGACGCCGTTTGGCGGAGGCAAGACGCACGCCCTGATAAGCCTCTACCACCTGTTTCGGCACGGGATGCAGTATCGGGACGCCGCGCTGGTGTGCCAATCGCTGGAGGGGGCGCGGCTGAACGCGCTGCCCGAGGTGCGCATCGCATGCTTCGTGGGCGAAGATGCCGACCCGCTGAAGGGCAAGACGCCGTGGGGCGCGCTCGCCGAGCAACTCGGCGTCTACCCGCTGGTGCAGGAGCATGACCTTCGCCGCCGCGCGCCCGGACGCGACCTCTTGCTGCAAATGCTCGGCGAGCAACCGACGCTGATTCTGCTCGATGAGCTGGCGGTCTACCTGGTGGCGGCGAAAGACTTTCAGGATCAGGTGCTGGCGTTCTGCCAGCAGTTGACGGAAGCAGTAGGCGTTTTGCCGCGCGCCGCGCTGGTGGCGACCCTGCCCAGCAGCGCGCCCTACGGCGCCGAGGGCGAACGCGCCCTGCACCAACTGGAGCAAATCTTCGGGCGCGTGCAGGCGCTCTACACCCCCGTGGAGGGCGACGAGTTCTTCCGCGTGCTGCGCCAACGCCTGATGCAGGAGGTAATTGACCCCACCGAATTGAACCGCACGGTGGACGCCTTCTTCGAACTCTACAGGCATTCTGAAGTGCCCGAAGAGGCGCGTCAAGACGCCTACCGCGAGCGCATGCGCCTGGCGTACCCGTTCCACCCGCTGGTCATCGACACGCTCGATCGGCGATGGAGCACCTACTCCACCTTTCAGCGCACGCGCGGCGTGCTGAAGTTTCTGGCATCGGTGCTGCGCGATATGTACGAGCATCAGGTGAACACGCCGCTGATTCTGCCCGCACACCTGAATCTGGAATACGCTGCGATTCGGCAGGAGCTCTTGCGCCACATCGGCAACCAGTATGCGGGCGTCATCAGCCAAGACATCGCGGGCGCGGGCGCGAACGCCGTGCAGATCGACCAGCAGCTGGGCGCAGAGTACGCGCCGATGCGCATCGCGTCGGGGCTGGCGACCGCCATCTTCTTCGGCTCGTTCAGCGCGGGCGAGCAGGTGGGCGTCACCGAGCCAGAACTGCGCTTGGCGAGCTTGCGCCCGAACCTGCCCCCCGCCGTAATTGGCGACGCCCTGCACAAACTGGGCCAGAAGCTCTGGTTCCTCCATTCCGAAGGTGGGCTGTACGCCTTTCGGCTCACGCCCAACCTGAACAAGGTGCTGCTGCAGAAAGAGGAACAGGTGCGCGCCAAAGAGTTAGCCGAACGCGTGCGCAACGAAGTCCAGGCGCGCATCGGACGCGAAATCCTGACGCCGCTGGCGTTCCCGAACAATCCCAGCGACATCCCCGACACGAAGGAGCTAAAGCTCGTGGTGCTGGCGCCCGAGCATCTCTTCGGCAAGCCCGAAACGGAGGCGTTCGTGCAGGAGCTGCTCACGCGCGCGGGGGACAAGCCGCGCGTCTACCGAGCCACCTGCTTTGTGCTTGCGCCCGAGCCGAACGAACTGGAGCTGCTCCAGCGCCACGTCAAACAGCTGCTGGCGCTGGAGGCGATTCAGCGCGACAGCAAGCTGATGCAATCGCTTAGCGACGAAGACAAGCACACCGTCAGCAACCGCGTCGCCGAGATATGCCACGCGCTGCCGCAGCTGGTGCTGAGCGCGTATCGGCGGGCTGCCCTCTGGCGTGACAACAGTGTGCAGTGGCTCAACCTCGGCATCCCCACAGCGGGCAAGCAGGAGACGCTCAGCTCGCGCGTGGTGAACCACCTGCGTAAGGAAGACCTGCTGGTCAGCCGCGTCTCACCGCAGCTGATACGCGACAAAGTCGTAGGCGCGGACACCGCCAAGCCCCTGGCGGAGGTCGTCGACGCTTTCTACAAGTACCCCTCGCTGCCGATTGTGGAGTCGGAAACCGTCGTGCTGCAGGCGATAGCGCGGGGCGTGCAGGATGGGCTGTTCGCCGTGCAAATCGGCGAGCGCGTCTACTTCAAGGAGCCTGTGTCGCTGAGCGAGAGTACGTACGATGCGACGGTGCGCACCGACTACACGCCGCCCGCTGCGGAGCCGTCCATGCGTACCGCACCCGCCCCTGACGAGGCAACGCCCGCCGCTGCCCTCGTGAATGAGAGCGGCCTCGAGCTGCTCCCCCCGCCTGCGGCATCCGCGCCGACGGCCGCACCTCGCTACCGACGCTACGCCCTGCGCGCCCGCTTCTCCACCGACAAGTTCTCCGAAGTCTTCTCCCGTGTCATCAAGCCGATACTCGATGAGTCAGGGCGCAGCTTCACCTTCACGCTGGAGTTCGAGGTGGACGGCGAGCTGCCCAAGCAGGTGGTCGATATGCGCGTGTCGGAGTCGGCGCGGCAACTGGGTCAAGTGGAACGCGAGGAGAAAGAGTAGGGATGGACGCACCGATACGCGAAGGACAGGTGCTGCGCTCCAGCCGCTACCCGGAGCCCGTGAAGGTCATTAAGCTGGAGCCTTACGGCGGGGAAGGACAGTGGCTGCTGATTGCGGCGGGCACGGAGGGTCGGCAACTTTTTGAAGACATTCTCACAACAGCAGAGTTGTGTGATTTGCGTCCTGATACGCCCGCTGTGCGCAACTTTCAGGGCGACGCGGAGCTCTTCTTTCTGGGTATCGAGGCGCAGCGCCTGCGCGCGGCGTATCTGTTCGACCCCCTGCTGGCGGTCAACGTCTCTCAGATTGACCCACTGCCGCACCAGATCGAGGCCGTCTATCGCTACATGCTGCGCCAGCCTGATGTGCGCTTCCTGCTGGCGGACGACCCCGGCGCGGGTAAGACCATTATGGCGGGACTGCTGCTCAAGGAGCTGAAGTACCGCGGGATTGTGCGTCGCGTGTTGCTGGTCGTGCCCGGGCACCTGAAGTACCAGTGGCAGCGCGAGATGAAAGAAAAGTTCGGCGAGGCGTTTGCCATCATTGACCGCGGGGTGTTGGACGCGCACTGGGGACGGAATGTGTGGGAGGAGCAGGCGCAGGTGATTACCTCGCTCGATTTCGCCAAGCAGGAAGAGGTGCTGAAGACGCTGCAAGAAGTTCACTGGGACCTGGTGATAGTGGACGAGGCGCACAAGATGGCGGCGTACCAATACGGTTCCAAGACAAACAAGACCGCGCGCTATCGGCTGGGCGAGGCGCTCTCGCAACGCACGCATGGGCTGCTGTTCCTGACGGCGACGCCCCATCGAGGCGACCCTGAGAACTTTCGCCTCTTTCTGGAGCTCTTACGCCCCGGCTTTTTCGCCACCAACGAGATGCTCGACCAGTCGATACAGCAGCGGGACAACCCGCTGTTCCTGCGCCGCCTCAAGGAGGATTTGAAGGACTTCAACGGGCGACCGTTGTTCCCGCCGCGCCGTGTCTACACGCGCACCTTTCGGCTGTGCGACGACGAGAAACGGCTCTACAATCGGCTCACGGAGTATGTGGAGCAGGAATACGGTCGCGCGATGCAGGGCGAGAAGCGCAATGTTGCCTTCGCGCTCCTCTTGCTGCAGCGACGCTTCGCCTCCAGCATCTACGCCGCGCGCAAATCGCTGGAGCGACGCCTCAACCGCCTGCAAAAGTTTCTGGAGCTGGGCACGCGATTCACCGAGCAGGGACAGGGCGTGCTGCTCCTCGACGAAGACGAGCTGGAAGAGATGGAAGAGCAAGAGCGCGTTCAGTTAGAAGACGAACTGCTGGAGAAGCTGACCAACGCCACCACGCAAGCCGAGCTGAAGCGCGAAATCGACACGCTCCAGGAACTGGTGCAGCTGGCGCGCCAAGCGGAGAAACGCGAAATCGAGACGAAACTGAACGAACTGCGCGGGGTGCTGGACGAACTGCAGTTGCGCGACTCGCGCGAGAAGCTGCTCGTGTTCACCGAATCGCGCGATACGCTGGACTATCTGGTCAAGCAGCTACGCAATTGGGGCTACGCCGTTACCGAGCTGCATGGCGGTTTGGGGCTGGACGATCGTATCCGCGCCGAACACGAGTTCCGCCATAAAACGCAAGTGATGGTCTCCACCGAGGCGGGCGGTGAAGGGATTAACCTGCAGTTTTGTGCGCTGATGGTCAACTACGACATCCCGTGGAACCCGAACCGCTTGGAACAGCGCATGGGGCGCATCCACCGCTACGGGCAGAGCCGCGAGGTGCATATCTATAACCTCGTCGCCGAGGACACCCGCGAGGGCGAGGTACTGGCAATCCTGTTCGAGAAACTGCGGAAAATCCAAGAGCAGATGGGTACCGACCGCGTGTTCGATGTCATCGGCGACCTGCTCGACAAGAGCCTGCGCGAGTTGATTGTCGAGGCGATTACGAACCCCACCCGCTGGCACGAGATTGTGAAGCAGATTGCGGCGACGCCCGACGAGGAACTCATCAATCGTGTGCGTGAAGCCGCGCAGGAAGCGTTAGCCACGCGCCACATCAACATGCAAGCGATACTCGGTGAGGAGCGGCGGGCACGTGAGCAACGGCTCGTGCCCGAATACGTGGAGCAGTTTTTCCTGCGTGGTTGCCGCAAAATCGGCATCCAGCCGCGCCGCCCTGCGTCCCAGATATGGAGCGTCGAGGTGCCCTACGAGCTGCGCCAACAGCCTCATGCGTTTAAGCGCACGTACGGTGAGGTGCAGGACAGCTACAAGCGCATCACCTTCCACAAAGAGATCGCCCGCGAGCAAGGGGTGGAGTTCATCGCGCCCGGACATCCCCTGCTGGAGGCGATTGTCGAGCGGATGCTACAGTTCAGCCAATCGGCTCTGGAGCAGGGTGCCCTCTTCCATGACCCCGACGGCAAACGGGACGGGTGGCTCTATTTCTATATGGTGGAGCTGCGCGATGGAAACGACCATATCGCCGCGCAGCGGTTGGCGACGCTTTATTGTCCGCGCGAGGGCGCGCCCCAGTGCGTCAACCCCTCCATCCTGTGGGATTTACATCCCGCCGGCTCGCCCACCAGCGATGACGAGCCGCCCGACGAGGAGACCATGCTCACCTACCTGATGCGTCAGGTCATGGAGCCACTGGAAGCGGAACTGCAGGCGCATCGTGAGCAGCTGGCACAGATTAAACGCAAATATGGCATCGCTTCGCTCAACCGACGCATCACCGAGCTGAATGAGCGGCTGCTGGACTACGAAAGCCGGAATGTGCCTGCGCCCGAGGTAGCCAATGTGCGCCACCGTAAAGAGGAGGCCGAACAGCGCAAACAGGAACTGGAAAACCAGATTGAGCGCGAGCGCACGATTCGCCGCACGCCGCCGCGCCTGCTCGGCGTGGCAAGGGTCGTACCCGCCACGCCCGAAGGGTTACCCATGCAGTCCGATGCCGCGATTGAAGCCATCGGGATGCAGGTTGCGATGGAGTACGAGCGGCAGCAGGGGCGTACCCCCGTCGATGTCTCTGCCGAAAACCGCGGCTACGACATCCGCTCTGAGTCACCCGACGGCAGCGTGCGTTACATTGAAGTGAAAGCGCGCGCCCAAACGGGTGATTTAGTGCTGACCCCCAACGAGTGGATGATGGCACGACGCCTTGGCGACGAATATTGGCTCTATGTGGTCACCGATGCGGCAAGCCAGCCGCGTCTGCGGTGCATCCAGAACCCTGCATCGGCTCTCGAACCCCGTCCCATTCAGGGGGTGGTGCGCTATCAAGTACCGGTGGACCAATGGCAGAGCGTCGCACAGGTCGCTTCACTGTGAACCGACCCGCCAGCGGACGGCACGATAGACGGGCAGCAGAGGAAAAATCTCTCAACGGAGGCAGATGGTTATGTACAACGGTCTCATATTGTGTTTGCTGCTTTCTTTGCCGCTGATGACGGCACAGGCACAACCCATTCGCTTTTATGTCTCGACCGAGGGCAACGATGCGTGGTCGGGCAGGCTTGCGAGACCGAACGCCCGTCGCACCGACGGTCCTTTCGCCACGCTGCAGCGCGCACAAAAAGCCGTGCGTACGGTCAGAGCCAGAGGAGTTACTACGCCGGTGGAAGTCATTGTGGCGCAGGGGGTCTATTACCTGAACGAGCTGCTGGTGTTCACTCCAGAAGATTCAGGCAGTGCCCGCGCTCCGGTCACCTACCGGGCGCAACAGCCGGGCAAGGTCATCCTCAGCGGGGGCAAGGTTGTATCCGGCTGGCGAAGGGTGGGGGATAGACTCTGGTCAGCGCGGGTATCCGAAGCGCGAAGCGGCGACTGGACACCGCGCCTGCTGCGGCTGGGTAACCGCTGGGCGATACGCGCGCGACATCCTAACTTCGACGCGAAAAACCCCTTGACTGGCGGCTGGCTGTTTGCAGATTTTCATGGGGAGCGATGGGAACGCGGCGTTTTCGGGCAGGGTGTCGGTAACATCCACAATGCCGGGGATACCCTCGTGTGGCGCGTGCGTGTGCCAGAGACAGGCACGTATCGGGTATGGATGCGCTACGCCGCCGATAACACGGGTGAGGCAGCGGATATGAGCGGTCGGTGTGCCTTGCAGGTGAACGACGGTCAACCGGTAACTCTGCAAAACCTGCCGAACACCGGCGGCTGGGGTGCTTTTCGTTGGGCGATGGTCGCGGAGTTGCGTCTGGAAAAAGGGGAGTGCATGCTGCGATGGCGGAATCTGCTGGGCGGCGGGCTGAACATGGACGCGCTTGTGCTGGTGCAGGACAGCGATTGGAACCCCGAAACCGCCATCGGCGGCTTCGAGTGGTGGGGCGCGTATCGTCTGGAACAGCCCAAAACAGGGCACTTGCTGCTCATCCAGGCGGAAGCCTGCGACGAAGCCATTGGCAAAGAGGTGACCGTTGCCACTCCACAGC
>JAPWUZ010000133.1 GCA_028275265.1 Armatimonadota bacterium
GCCTCGTTTGGGTGATTGACCCTGCTACCAAGACAGTTCGGGTACACCGCGCAGGTCAGCCAACGCAGGTGCTGCATGAGCAGGACACCCTATCTGGCGAGGACGTGTTGCCGGGTTTTGCGTGCAAGGTGTCGGAGCTTTTTGCGTGGTAAAGGCGGGGAAGGGCAATGGCGGTTGCGACCGAGAAGCGGATATACACGGTAGACGAGTTCTGGCAGCTGTGTTACCAGACCGATAAGAGGCTGGAACTGGTCAGGGGGGAACTCAGGGAGTTGGCACCTGCAAACGATGAACATGGTTACATCACGATGCAGATTGCCGTTGTCGTAGCGCAATTTGTGAAGCAACATCAACTGGGTTACACGTTCGCTGCGGAGACGGGCTTTGTGCTGTCGGAGGAGCCTGCGACCGTGCGCGCGCCCGATTTTGCCTACGTGTCGCGCGAACGTGCCCCCGAACGCTGGTCGCGCTATTTCGCGCGGTTTGTTCCCGACTTGGTGGCGGAGGTCGTCTCTCCAACCGACACCTATGGCGAAGTGGCGCAGGAGGTGCAGGACTGGCTGGACTTCGGGGTGCGCATGGTCTGGGTGGTAGACCCCGCTACCCGAACAGTGGCGGTACATCGTGGCGGGGGTACGTTTAGGATTTACGGTGAGGAAGATACACTGTCCGGCGAAGACGTGTTACCCGGCTTCGTGTGCAAGGTGTCTGAAATCTTTTCATAACGAGGATAACGGGAGGTTAGCAATATCGATGGCTACAGGCAAAGTGGCGCAGGTCATGGGACCGGTCGTGGATGCGCGTTTTCCAGCAGGGGAACTGCCTGCTATCTTGAACGCAGTAACCATTGATGACCCCGAACGCGGCATCCACCTGGTGTGCGAGGTGGCGCAGCATTTGGGCGACGACGTAGTACGCTGTATCGCGCTCGACTCCACCGACGGACTGGTTCGCGGGATGCCGGTCGTGGACACGGGTGGTCCGATTTCCGTTCCGGTAGGTCCTGAAACGCTGGGCAGGGTGTTCAATCTGCTTGGCGAACCCATCGACGAGCGCGGGCCGGTCAACGCTCAGAAGCGGATGCCCATCCACCGTCCCGCCCCATCCTTTGAGGAGCAGTCCACCACCACCGAGATTCTGGAGACAGGTCTGAAGGTGATCGACCTGCTGACGCCGTTCAACAAAGGTGGAAAGATTGGCTTGTTCGGTGGCGCAGGTCTGGGCAAGACAGTGTTGATTCAGGAGCTCATCCGCAACATCGCTACCGAACACGGTGGCGTTTCGGTGTTTGCGGGCGTGGGTGAGCGCACCCGCGAGGGCAACGACCTGTGGCTGGAAATGAACCATTCCGGCGTTATCAACAAGACGTGCATGGTGTTCGGGCAGATGAACGAGCCGCCGGGCGCGCGCCTGCGCGTGGGCTTAACCGCTTTGACGATGGCGGAATACTTCCGCGACGAACAGGGGCAGGATGTGTTGGTGTTCATCGACAACATCTTCCGCTTCGTGCAGGCGGGTTCGGAAGTGTCGGCGTTGTTAGGGCGCATCCCCAGCGCAGTAGGGTATCAACCTACGTTGGCGACGGAGATGGGTGCCCTGCAGGAGCGCATCACCTCCACCAAGCGAGGTTCCATCACCTCCGTGCAGGCGATTTACGTGCCTGCCGACGACCCGACCGACCCCGCGCCGGCGACCACCTTCTCCCACCTAGACGCCTATGTGTATCTGGAGCGGCGCATCGCGGAGAAGGGCATCTACCCGGCGGTAGACCCGTTGGCGTCGATGTCGCGCAACCTGGACCCGAATATCGTGGGGCAGGAGCATTACGAGGTCGCCCGCGCGGTTCAGGCGATACTTCAGCGTTATAAAGAGCTGCAGGACATCATCGCTATTCTGGGCATTGACGAGCTGTCGGACGAGGACAAGCTGTTGGTAGCGCGCGCCCGCAAAATCGAGCGCTTCCTCTCGCAGCCGTTCTTCGTGGCGGAACAGTTCACAGGCAATCCGGGCAAGTACGTTTCCATTGCCGACACAGTGCGCTCCTTCAAGGAGATTGTGGAAGGCAAGCACGACGACCTGCCCGAGCAGGCGTTCTACATGGTGGGCACCATAGAGGATGCCATCGAGAAGGCGCAGCGCCTGCTGGCTCAGGCATAGTGGGGGCAAACGATGGCGAGGACCTTCCATCTGGAAATTGTCACTCCGGACCGCGCGTTGTTATCCGAAGAGGTGGTCAGCATCATCGCGCCCGGGGTAGAAGGGTATCTGGGCGTGCTGGCGAACCATGCGCCGCTGGTCACTGAGTTGAACGTGGGCGTCCTGCGCATCCGGTATCCTGACGACACCGAAGAGAATGTGGCGGTTTCAGGCGGATTTATGGAGGTCGCCAACAACCGGGTGCTAGTGTTGGCGGACGCTGCCGAACGCCCACAGGATATCGATATCCAGAGGGCGAAAGAGGCGCTCCTTCGTGCCCGTCGGCGATTGCAGGACCCTACAATGGACCGTGAACGCGCTCGAGCCGCGCTGGAGCGTGCCATCAACCGGCTGCGGGTTGCCGGTGTGGAATTAACCAGAGGCTTAGAGGAGGATTAAGGGTCTGGGATCACAAGGAAGCCCCCACCGTGAAGGTGGGGGCTAAGTTGTGTTATGGGCATCCCATAGCAGCCCGGTCGCTGGTATATGGATAACCGGGTTCGGGTGCGCCGAAGTCTGCGGTGGTGATACCCTTCAGCTGCCGCCACTTGACGTGCCCATCCACGAACGTGGCGTTCAAGCCGTCGTTGTGCGGGGAGCGCAGGCGGTCAAACAGCGAGCATCCTCGCTCGATACCCCAGTCCCACAACCAGACGTTGTTCGACTCGGCAATGATGATGGTTCCCGCTGCGCCGCGTGGTGAGGCATCGGCAATGCGGTGGAGGGTTTTCTGGCTCTCGCCCCAGTCGGTGCAGTAGTAGTCGTAGCTCGTACCGACCGTCGGGTTCCACACCAGCTGTCCATAGGAGACATGCTCGCCAGTGCTGGGGCACAAGTAGATGTCCCTGTTTTTGATGTAGGGGAAATACGCGCTCAGAGCCTGCCACACCCACTCGTTCTGGTAGGTGGGCAAAGCGGGAACCTGCGGATTACAGAAGTAGGTACTGATAGCCTGTACCTTGCCGTCGTAATCCTCAGCGTACATCAGCATGGCTAATCCCAGCTGCTTCATGTTGCTCAGACATGCGGTTGCCCGTGCCTTTTCACGTGCTTGGGAGAATACCGGGAACAGAATCGCCGCCAGTATCGCGATAATCGCGATAACTACGAGCAATTCAATGAGCGTAAAACCGTTGCGCTTCATGTTGTTACCTCCTTACAGGGATTTTGAGTTAGCGTGCCATTCCTCCGACGTCACTTGGTGGAAAACCGCCTCCGCTTGCCGGAGGCATACCCCCGGGAGCCGCAGGAGCTGCGGGAATGCGTGCACCGGGTACAGCTGCGGCAGGCACCAGCCCGCGCGACACCGCTTCATCAAACACCTTCTTCTCCTGAGGAGTCATCATCTGTACATTACCGCCTGTGCGCTTTAGGATCTCCATCGCCTGCTTGCTCAGGTCTGCTGCTTCATCGGTCTTTTTGCCACCAGCCGTGTACCACCAGCCGAGCAATGCGGCAAGAATCACCACCACGACGAGGATCACTGCAATAGCGGTCGCCTTGGGTATTTCTTTCTGCATGGTTCTCACCCCTCTATGCTGTCTGTCAGTGTAATCGATTTGCCGCGGCGTGTCAATACGCAAATTACCTGAATCTCATGCTGGCAGAAGCGGTTTCCCCGCTTCTACCAGCCGCATAACTACTTGCCCATCTTCTTCAGATTCTGCAGGCACAGCTCAATCGTTTTCAGCGGCGGATGGGCATAGGTCTCCTGCTCCACGATGTACCACTCGGTCTTGCCGATGGTCTCACACAGTTCGAATATCTCCTTCCAGTTAATGTCACCCTCGCCGAGCACGGCGTTGGGGTTGCTTTTGGAGAACTCTTTCAGGTGAACCGTTGCGGCGCGACCGGGGTACTTGCGCAGGAAGTCCGCCGCCTTCGCTCCGGCGTGCATGGCGTTGCCGGTGTCGAACTGCATCACCACATCTTTCACCGTGTTGCCGAAGAAGGTGTCCCACGGCAGCTCCCCGTCCAGCGGCTTAAACTCGATGGTGTGGTTGTGATAGCCCACACGCATCTTGTATGGCTTCACCTTCGCCGCAATCTCGTTGAACAGTTTGGCGGTGTCCAGCCACGCTTTGCGGGAGCTGGTGTACTCACCCGGCAACCCGGGTACAATCAGGAACTTGTTGCCCAGAATCTGGTTGAACTCGATGGTGCGGGGCAGTTCATCACCCAGAAGGGTATTGATACCGATATGGGTGCCGCAGCACTTCAGCCCGTTGTCATCCAGCATTTTGCGCAGGTCTTTCGCGCTGTAGCCATAGTAGCCGGCAAACTCCACGCCCTCATAGCCCATCTTGGCGATGGCGGCAAGGGTGCCGGGCAGATCCCTAGCGCAATCGTCGCGCACGGAATACAGTTGAACCGCAATCGGAATCCGTTTTGCCATCTTTTCCCCTCACACTTACAAAAGGTTGTACTCTACCTTTCCCTGTGCACACATAGGACTCCTGCTGCCACCGGATTTCGAGTTTATTCTTGCACGTCATGGAGGAGATGAAGATGTATTGAGGCACTTGTCACAGAGCGTGCATATTGTCTTCCGCAGTCGGTTGGATGCGCGGTTGCTTTCATCCTGGACGTTCGGGGCAGGTACTCCGCTGTGCGGGCTGCACGTACACCCGATGCACCCGCCTGCCACGCATCTCCACTACCTGTATCTCATAATCGCCGAAGGGTACGCGGTCGCCCACACGCGGGAGTGAGGTCAGCTTGCCCATCACGTAGCCGGCGACGGTTTCGAACGCGCTGTCCTCTTCCGATATCTCCACCGCGAGCTGGCTTGCCAGTTCGTCCAATTCCACATTGGCTTCCACCAGGTAGCGGTTATCACCGACCTTCTGGATACGGGGCTGGATCGGCTCGAACTCGTCATAAATCTCGCCCACAATCTCTTCAATCACGTCCTCGATAGTGACCAGCCCAGAGGTGCCGCCATACTCGTCCACCACGATTGCCATGTGCATCTTGTGCTTCTGGAACTCGCGCAGTAATTCATCGATAGGCTTGCTTTCGGGCACAATCAGGCAATCGCGGGCGATGTGCCTCAACGAGTCGATGCCGTGCTGTCGGGCGCGGTAGAGGTCTTTGACGTGTACGATGCCGATGACCTTATCGGGGTCGCCTTCGCAAAGCGGGAAGCGGGTAAAGCCGTACTGTTCGGCGATGCGCAGGTTCTCCTCCAGCGGCCAGGTGGTGGACAGGTATACCATATCCACGCGAGGAACCATGATGTCCTTCGCTCGCTTGTCGCCGAAGGAGAAGACATGTTCCATCAGCTCGGCTTCGGTGTCTTTCAATGCGCCGGAGCGGCGGGATGAGGCAAGCAGCAGTCGCAGCTCCTCCTGAGAATACGCCTCTTCAGGGGATGCGGGCGGGATACGCAGGGCACGCAGTACCAGCTCCGAACAACGGGTCATGAGCCATGTCAGCGGATACAGCAGGCGATGAAACAGATTCAGCGGGGGAGCCGTCCACAGCGCGGCTGGTTCGGTACGGCGGATGGCAACGCTTTTAGGAACCATCTCTCCCAGCACGACATGCAGGAAGGTGATGCTGAGGTATCCGATGATGAAAGCGGTAACATGCACGCTGCGCGGCGAAGTGATACCCAGCAGGGTCAACACGGGTTGCAGCTGCTTCGCCGCCCATGGTTCGGCAACCCATCCCAGCCCGATGCTGGCAAGGGTGATGCCCACCTGCACGGTGTTCAGGTAGGCATCGATGTGTTGTTGCGCCTGCTTGGCAATACGCGCGCGCCAGTTTTGCTGCTGGATTAACTCCTCCAGGCGGGTAGCGCGCACCCGTACTAACGCAAACTCCGCCAGCACAAAGAAGGCGTTCAGCAAAAGCAGTGCGACAATCAGCAACGCTTCAACGGAAAACATCCCCTTCACCTGCGAGGTGGTATCACCTCACAGGTGCTCCTTTCACCGTCGCTGGAAGGGACTCCTACTTCGTGGCGTAGAAGGCGCAGGCGGCGTAGCCGACAACGTGTCGGGTGTCCCCGCCCGGCACATCGCCGGACGTGTAATGGCAAAGCACTTCGCCCTGTGTAATGCCCTCCTCGCGCAGCGCAAACAGCATGGTGGCTGTGGGCATTACACCGCACATGCTGATGTCGCGGCGGAATACCTCCTCCATCAACCGCTCACCATCCACCTCGCGCACCGCCTGCAATGCGATTTCGTCCATACGGTACGCCTCGTCGCGGGGCACATAGTGCATCAGGTCGGTGCTTGCTATCAGCACGCGGTGGTAGGCCGGGTCGCCCAGCAGCGAAGCCAGCGCCTTGCCAAGAGCCTTCAGCACCTCGACGGTCTCGCTGTCGTAGTACACCCTGCCGAAGACGATGGGCACGATGCGGGCTTTGGGCGCAACCGTTTGCAGAAAAGGCAGCTGCACCTCCAGCGAGTGCTCCGGAATATGTGCGTTCTCGTCTTCGCGCACCACAGGAACCAGCTGCTCGATGGTTTCAGCAGTGGAGGTGTCTATCGGCACTTCGCCCAGAGGTGTCCTGAAAACGCCGCGCGACAGGATGGCTATCGGGGCACCGATGGCGCGATGGTTGGGTCCCATCAGGATGGCTGTCTCGGGCGCACCGTCTTCTGCGAGGCGGGCGTAGGCATGGGCAGCGGCGGCTCCCGAGTAGTAGTAACCGGCATGAGGACACATCAACCCGCGCAGGGCACGCTTGCCGTTGGCTGCCGTTTCGGGCAACCTCCCCGGTCCGAGGGGAGACAGGAAGCATGTGCGTATCTCCTCGCGCAGTTCGGCGGCGGTGTCGGCGTAGAACATCCCCGCAACAGCAGGTGGGCGTATCATGGCTCTCCCTCCTTCTTGCCGAGCAGCTTCTGAAGCTGCTCTAGAGGATTCGTCTGCTGCTGGGCACCTTCCTGCAGTTTCTCAATCTCCTCGATGGGCACGACGATAGAGTTGACGCCGTCCAGGTCCAACCCCCGCACGTCCAGTACCAGCCAGCCTTTTTCCGACTGCCTGCC
>JAPWUZ010000134.1 GCA_028275265.1 Armatimonadota bacterium
CGGAACGACGCCGTTCAGCCGGGTGTACGACGGCGGTGTACAGGTGACACTGACCGCTCCTGCCACCGCGCCCAACGATAACGTCTTCATCAAATGGGTGCGCAACGGAGCCGACTTTTCCACCAGCCGCACCATCACCCTCACGATGGATGCCGACTACCAGCTGAAGGCGGTCTACGAGTTCATCTCGCCTGTGCCGGTGCTGCTGCAGCCTGCGCCGGGTGCGGTCGTCTCCCCGACGCCCACCTTCCGCATGAAAGCCACCTCCTCGCCCGGCTCCCGGATGAAGTATAAGGTGGTCATCTGGCGAGGGGACGAGCAGGTCGCTGTGTTCGACCAGACGATAGACACCACCGGCTGGAGCAAGCCCGACTACGCCAGCGGCGAGGAAGCAGTGCTAACGGTACCCGCTGCGCAAGCGTTGCCTACAGGCACCCTGCACTGGCAAGCATTCGCCTACGACGGCGTCCGCTGGAGCGAGGGCAGCGCAAAGCGCGTCATGGTGGTCAACCGAATGCCGGGCACTCCGACGCTGATCAGTCCGGCAGCGAATGCCATCGTGCTCGGTACGCCCACACTGAAGGTGCAGGCAAGCGACGTCGACACCACCGACGTGCTGAAATACCGCATTATCTTCATGCGCGACAGCACCACCGTCGCCACTTTTGACCAGACGATAGACACCACCGGCTGGAGCAAGAACGGCTATGCCAGTGGGGAAGAAGCCACGCTGACCATCCCCGCAAACCGTGCGCTGAACCCCGGCACCTACCAGTGGCAGGCGTTCGCCTACGACGGCAAGCAGTGGAGTGAAGGTAGCGAGAGCCGCACCATCATCGTCAACTCGCCGCCGGTTGCACCCGAGCTGCTGGAGCCGGCAGGCAACGCCTTCGTGCCACATGCGCCCACCTTCCGCCTGCGCGCTACCGACGCCAACAGCGATAGCCTGCAATACAAGATTGTGGTGAAGCAGGCAGGGCAGGTCGTGGCGACCTTTGACCAGAGCGTGGACGCCGCCGGCTGGAGCAAATCCAGCTACGCCAGCGGTGAGACGGCGGTCTTCACCGTGCCCGCGAGCAACGCGCTGGCCACCGGCGCGTATCAGTGGCAGGCGTTCGCCTACGACGGCAGGCAGTGGAGCAGCGGCAGCTGGGAGCGCAGCTTCACCGTGGACCAGGCTCCCGAGGCACCGGAGATACTCACCCCCGCGGCAAGCGCAGTAACCTCCGCAACGCCTGAGTTCCGCCTGCGTAGTACCGACGCCGACCTGTCAGACGGTCTGCGCTACAAGCTGGTGCTCTCGCGTGGCGGGCAACAGGTGGTGGTATACGACCAGACGGTGGACTCCACCGGCTGGAGTAAACCCAGCTACGCCAGCGGCGAGACGGCGGTCTTCCGCGTGCCCGCGAGCAACGCTCTCAGCGCGGGAACCTACCAGCTGGAGGCGTACGCGAGCGACGGACAGCAGTGGAGTAACGCGGGTAGCCGTTCGTTCAAGGTCTCTGCCAGAGTGCCCTCTCGCCTTGTGGGGGTGGGCACGTTCGCGGTGAACCTCGCTCTGCCCGACGCCAGCAAGAGCGCCGTCGGCATGGCAAGGGTTCCAATGAAGGTCTGGGACGCCAGCACGCAGTCCTATACCGACGCCAGCAGCAGTTTGCTCGTCGGCGTGGGCTACTGGTACAGCGCATCGGAGCCGGTGAACCTCAGCCTCGCCGGCACCGAGCTGCCCGTCTCCTTCCCCATCGCCCTGCGACGCGGCTGGAACTTCATCGCCAGCACATCCGCCGATCCTGTCGTCTGGGATGTGGACGCCATCAAGGTGCGCCGACAGGGCGAGGAAGTCACGTTGCGTCAGGCGCGGCAGGCTGGCTGGATAGAGGACCACGCCTGGGGCTGGGTGCAGGACGGTGCGAACCCTGCTACCGGTCGTTACGTGCTGGTGTATGACCCGCTGCGCATCCCCGGCGCGGTCAACACCATCGAGCCCTGGCGCGGTTACTGGGTGTTTGCCCATGAGGAGTGCGAGCTGCTGCTCAATCCCTCGGGTGGCATCATCCCCAACAGCACGCGCGCCGCAGCACCGCACACAGGCGCATGGGCGGTACGCCTGCAGGTGCAGACAGGCTCCGGCAGCGCGGAGGCGATTCTTGGCGCAAGCCGCTCCGATAGCATCGCTATCGGGCTGCCGCCGGACCCGCCGGCGACATTCCCTGCGCCCAAGCTGGTGCTGGTACGTGATGGTCAGTCGCTAGCGGTGGACGTGCGGGCGGACAGCCGTGCGAACTCCCCGTGGGAGATAGAGGTTCACGTGCCTGCTGGCAGTGAGACCACTGCCACCCTGCAATGGCAGGGCGAGCATATCGCGCCTCGCACGGTGAACCCGGTGCTGGTCGACCTGCAGACCGGCGAACGCAAGTTCCTGCGCACCACCAGCTCGCACACCTTCGCGGTTAGCAGGCAGGGAGGTGTGTACCGCTTCCGCATCGAGGCGGTACCGCAAGGTAGCCTGCTCCGCCTGTCGCAGGTGCGAGTGAGCGGCGGACGCAGCACCGGGGGGCGTTACACCATCTCGTTCAACCTCAGCGCCGCTGCGCAGGTGGAGGTGAACGTCTTCTCTGCAGGCAAGCTCGTACGCCGATTGACGAGCGGTGCCTCGCGTTCGGCGGGCATACAGCAAATCACGTGGGACGGGCGTGATGCAAGCGGTATTGCCCTGCCCGCTGGCAGCTACATGGTAGAAATCCGAGCGGTCAGCGCGGACGGGCAGGTGGTTCGCAGCACGGTACCCGTCACGTTGACACGGTGAAGGGAGGTGGCACGATGAAGAGCAACTCGCTGGCAATCGCTCTACTGGCAACACTGGCGGGCATGTGGCTCGTGGGGTGCGGCTCCGCCGAGAAGGGACTACCCTTTGACCCCACGCCGCCCGTCATCGGCACGCCGACGGTCACTCGCGAAGCGGGTACCAACCGCGTGCTGGTGCAGGTGCAGGCATACGACGTGGGCACAGGGGTGGCTTCCGTTGTGGTGCTGGCAGTGGGGGTAGACCCCACGCCGACGGCAGTCGCCATGCAACCGGTGCCCGGCACCGAGCAGTATCAGGCAACGCTCCCCGCCAGCACGGTACGCCTGCAGGTCAAAGCGGTGGACAGGGGCGGAAACGAAACGGTCTCCGCCGAGGTTCGCGTGCCGCCTCCGGGACCGCCGTTCTAGCGAGTTCAGTGCAGTGCCCCTCTCCCCACGGAGAGGGGCACAATTATGTGGAAGGTGAGGATGATGCGCACCACGATGACCCACTGGCTCTGGTCTGCCATAGCGTTCATGCTGTTCTGCACTCCCGCTGTTTCCCAAAGAGTGCGGTTGACCGAAATCCGTATCGAACCTGCGTCGGTGAACAAAAACCTGATTGCCAACGCCAGCTTTGAAGAGACGAACGCCGAAGGTGTCCCCGTCGGCTGGTCCTGGTCACCGCGCAACACCGATGCCACCCTGCGCGTGGTTTCCGACCGCGCCCGCAGCGGCAAGCGTTCCCTGTTCATCACCAACGGCACGCCCTTCGGGGCGCATGTGTACGGTATGGCGGAATACCTGCAGCCCATTCCCCTGCTGGCGGGCAAACGCTATACTCTCAGCGCATACGTACACAGTCCTGACCCCGGCATCGCCTGGCTGGGAGGAGGCGGCTGCTGGCAGTTTCGAATGCGCCTGCCTGCGTCCCCAGCGGGCTGGCGGCGAGTGAGCATGACCTTCACGCCGGGTGCGGGAGATGTACCCTTCACGCTTCGCCTCATCACCGAAAGCCCCACAAAGGGAATCTGGATCGATGACATCAAACTGGAAGAAGGCGAAGCGGCAACGCCTTTCGCTGAGGGTGACGCCGCAACCACCCTAAAGGTAGAGCCGCTTCGCGAAGCGGCAGATATACAAGGCGATGGCGCGTTTAGCATCCCCTTCCTGCTGGCGATACCACAACAGGCGCAGGTAGAACTGCTCGGTCGCTTCGGAGAGGGGAAGGGTATCTCCTGTACGGTGTCCAGACAGCTGGAGGCAGGCTTTTACCGGGCGGTGATTCACGGTGAAGCCACCGAGATGGACCCTCAGCCGCGCCCGTTGGCTCTGGAGGTGAAGACGGCGATGGGCAAAGCGGTAGCGAGCGCAACGGTTCGCTTCTACTCCCGTGCCCGGGCGTTGCGCCTGCTGAGCGAGATAAGACGCCGGTTGCCCGCCCACCAAAAGGCGGTCGCCGAGATGCAAAAGGCAGGCAAACCGGTGCAGTGGGCGAAGGTGAGCCTGACGGTGCTGCAAAACTTCGCGCGCTACATTGAGGAAGACCTGAACTATAAAGTCCCCTCCCCAGACGGCAAAGAAACCTATCCCGAGCTGCGTCGCGCGCTGATGCAGCTGGACGAGCTGCGCGAGGTGGAGGCGCACCTGCTTCAGGAACTGCGCCACCCGACCAAACCCGTTGCGCTGTGGCGGTTTCAGGGGAAACGTCCCGAAGTGCGCAACGGCAGCTTTGTGGACGATAGAGGGAAGCCACACTTCTTCACGGGCTACGGGCACTTCGGGCAGGTGCGCGCGGATATCGAGAAGTTCCCCGACTACGGGGTGAACATCATCCAGATAGAGACCGGCCCAAACGCCGTATTCCCTTCGGAGGGCACGGTGAACGAAGAGCCTGTGCGCGAGCTGCAGCAGATTCTGCAACGGGCGGAGAAGGCGAACGTAGCGGTCAACCTGCTCATCAGTCCACATTACTTCCCCGAGTGGATGCTGGAGAAGTACCCGCACCTGCGCAAACGACGCAACGGTTTCCTGCAGTACTGCCTGCACGCTCCCGAAAGCCAGCAGCTGCTGAAGCAGTTTATCCGCACCCTGATTCCTCCGCTGAGCCGCTATCCCAGCCTGCACAGCATCTGCCTCAGCAACGAGCCGGTGAGCTTCGAAGAGCCCTGCGAATACGCCACACGCGACTGGCACCGCTGGCTGCAGGAAAGACACGGCGACCTCCAAACGCTGAACCGTCGCTGGCAAACAGCCTACTCGCGGTGGGAGGATATCCCCCTGCCCAACCCGTTCGACGGCAACGCCCGCAACCACCTGCCCAGCTGGTACGACTACATCCGGTTCAATCAGGAGTTTTTCGCGCAGTGGCATCAGATGATGGCAGACGCTATCCACGAAGTCGCTCCCGGACTGCCTGTGCACGCCAAGGCGATGACGTGGACGCTACTCAACGACAGCGACGTGGTCTACGGCGCGGACGCCTGCCTCTTTGCGCGGTTCAGCGACATCAACGGCAACGACAGTGTGAACTTCTACAGTCATGGCGAAGGCGAGTACGCACAGGGTTGGGTGCTGAATGCCGTGTCGCATGACCTGCAGAGGTCGATGAAGAATGCCCCCGTTTTCAACAGCGAGAATCACCTGATTCCCGACCGCGAAACGCGCCCCGTGCCAGCGCAACATGTGCATACCGTGCTGTGGCAGGCGGCAATACACGGACAGGGTGCGACCACGATATGGGTATGGGAGCGCACCTTTGACCCGCGCAGCGACTTTGCCGGCAGCATCATGCATCGCCCTGCCTGCGCCGAGGCGGTGGGGCGCGTCAACCTGTTGCTGAACAGGTACGCGCAGGAGGTGACTGCGCTGCAGCATGCGCCCGCCGATGCGGTGCTTATCGACAGCGTGACGGGCAAGGTATGGGACGGGGGCACATATACCGACTGTCGCAACAAACTGTACGAGGTGCTGAGCTTCACCGGTCTGAAAGTTGGTTTCATCTCCGAAAGGCAGCTGGAACAGGGCATCTTGCCCGACGCACCGGTGCTCTTTGTGACAAACCAGAAGCATCTGAGCAACAGGGCGTTCGAGACACTGCAGAAGTACGGCGGTCGCATCGTCTTCGTGGGCAATGACGACCTGCTCACGCATGACGAGTACGGGCAGAGGCGTCAGCATCCGCTGGCACCTGCCGCAAGGATTCCCTTCGGAGTCGCTTCTGTCCGGGAACTCTGGCACGCTGTGCGCCAGAGATACTCAGGGTGGGGGTTGAACCCTCGCATAGAGGTGGTGGACACGACAGGCAATCCGGTGTGGGGCGTCGCCTGGCGCACCGCCGAACTGGACGGCAGACTGTTGGTCAACCTGTGCAACTATCGTCACGATGAGGCGCGCATTCGGCTGTTGCGCAATGGCAAACCGGCGCGCTACCGCGCGCCGGACGATACCGCATGGCGCACCACAGCGGTGGCGTTGAAAAGCCTGGAAACCCGGCTGCTGGTGGTGGAGTAATTACAGGCACCGCTTCAGAATCCGCGCCGCCACCTCCGGCGTGATGTCGCCGTGCTCGCCCAGCGCGGTCATTCCGTGCGCGCGCAACTGCTGCACAATCGCCGGAACAGCCTCCGCCCCGATGCCGTACGCCGACAGACGGGTGGGAATACCTACGCTCTCGAAAAACTCGCGAGTGCGTTCTATAGCCTCATCGATGCGGCTATCCTCATCGCCCTCGCGGATGCCCCACACCCGCTCTGCATACTGCAGGAGCTTCTCCCTCTTCTCCCGACGCTTGACCTCCATGACCCCCGGCAGCACGATAGCCAGAGTGCGGGCGTGGTCGATATCATACAAAGCGGTTATCTCGTGCCCAATCGCATGGGTCGCCCAGTCCTGTGGCACTCCCACGCCGATGATGCCGTTCAACGCCATCGTCGCGCACCACATGATGTTAGCGCGAGTATCGTAATCGGTAGGGTTTTCCAGCACTTTCGGAGCCTGTTCGATAAGTGTCAGCAAAATCGCCTCTGCCATTCGGTCCTGCAATGGAGCATTGACCGGATAGGTCAGATACTGCTCCATCACATGCACAAAGGCGTCCACGATGCCGTTGGCGGTCTGGCGCGGTGGCAGGGAGAAGGTAGTCTGCGGGTCCAGCGCGGCGAAACGCGGGTACACCAGCGGCGAGTAGAAAGCCAGTTTCGCCTTCTTCTCCCAGCGCGTGATGACCGCGTTGCCGTTCATTTCGGAGCCGGTGCCCGGCAGAGTCAACACCGCGCCGATGGGCAGTGCCTCATGCACCTTCGCCCGTTTTTCCAGAATGTCCCAAGGGTCTCCCTCAAAAGGAACCGCCGCCGCGATGAACTTGGTGCCGTCCAGCACCGAGCCACCTCCCACAGCCAGCAGGAAATCTAT
>JAPWUZ010000135.1 GCA_028275265.1 Armatimonadota bacterium
CCCCCCGGGCGGTGGTTCCATCGGCATCGGTTTCGCCATCCCCGTGAATCACGTGAAGAAAGTGGTGCGCGACATCCTCGTGCAAGGCGGAACGGTCAAGAGGGCGAGACCGTGGCTGGGCTTCTATTTCGACGCCGTACGCCCCTCGTTGATGAAGCGCGTGGGGCTGCCCGACCTGAACGGTGTCGTGGTGGATCAGGTGGTACTCGGCAGTCCCGCGGATAGAGCGGGGCTCCGGGCTGACGATGTGATACGGGCCTTTGGCGATCGACCTGTCCGCTCCACCCAAGACCTGTTGGAGGAGATTATGAAGCGTCAGCCGGGCGACCGTGTGCACATCAAGGTCTGGAGAGGTGGGAAGCAAATCACCCTCTCAGTCACTATCGGAACATCCCCGGACGTCATTCAATAGCCTGAGGTGAGTACGTTGACCGATGAGATAGAGCGAACCGAAGCCCTGTTAATAATGGCAAGGCGGTTTCAGCTTCAGGAGCTGGAATGGCAAGAGGAGGGCTTGCGCGTTTTCATCCGCCGAGAGGCAACGCCGGTAGAAACGGTCGGTACCCTTCCGGCACCCCGCGCGTTGCAGGACAGGAGAAGCGATGCTCCTGCACGGGCTACGCTTGTTGAACTTCGTGCCCCGATGACCGGAGTATTCTACAGCGCACCATCGCCCGATGCACCCCCGTATGTGGAGGTTGGCGACTTCGTCGAGGAGGGGCAAACTATCTGCCTGATTGAAGCCATGAAGGTGTTTAACGAAGTGCCCGCCGAGCGTTCCGGTAAGGTGGTGGAGATATGTGCCACCAGCGGGCAGCTGGTAGAACAGGGAGCGGTGCTCTTTCGTCTGGAACCAGAGGAGGTAACTACGTGAGCAAGGAGGTCATCCATCTGGGCATCCTCGGGCTGGGGGTGGTCGGCTCGGGAACGGTCGAGGTGCTTCGGCGCAACCGCGATAGCATCGAGCGCAAGATTGGAGCGCGCCTGGAAATCCGCCGTATTGCCGTGCGGGACGTGAACAAACCCCGCCGCGTACCCGTAGACCGCTCATTGCTCACCAACGACGCCTATGAGGTCATCGATGACCCGCAGGTAGACATCGTGGTGGAGCTGATTGGCGGCGTTCATCCCGCCAAGGAGTATGTGCTGCGCGCGCTGGAAAACGGCAAGCCAGTGGTCAGCGCGAATAAGGAACTGCTTGCCAAAGAGGGCGCGGACATCATGATGGCGGCAGGCAGATGCCATCTGGACTTTGCCTTCGAGGGAAGTGTTGGCGGCGGCATCCCGATTATTCAGCCCATGAAAAACGCGCTGGCGGGTAACCGCATCGAGCGGGTGATGGGCATCGTGAACGGCACTACCAACTACATCCTCACGAAGATGGCAGAGGAAGGCACAGACTTCGACCAAGCGCTCAAAGAAGCGCAGGCGCAGGGCTACGCGGAAGCCGACCCCAGCGCGGATGTGAACGGACATGACGCCCAGTACAAGATAGCCATTCTCGCCTCGATCGCCTTCACCGCCCGTGTGAAAGTGGACGACGTGTATTGCGAGGGGATCACCAGGATCACACGCACCGACATGGAGTGGGCGAACCGGCTTGGGTATGCGATTAAACTGGTAGCGATAGCGCAGGAGGTCTCGGCGAAGGCGGTTCAGGTGCGTGTGCATCCCGCCCTGTTACCCCTTTCACACCCGCTGGCAAGCGTGCGCGACGTGTACAATGCCATCCTCGTGCGCGGGGACGCCGTCGGCGACGTGATGTTCTACGGGCGCGGCGCGGGCAGTTTACCGACGGGCAGCGCGGTCGTGGGAGACATTATCGATGTATCGCGCAACCTGCTGTTCGGTAGTAGCGGGCGCGTGGGCTGTACGTGCTTCGACCAGCGTTACGTCATTCCCATCGAGCAGGTGGAAACGAGCTACTACGTGCGGATGCGCGTGCAGGACCGTCCCAACGTACTGGCGCAGGTGGCAGGGGTGTTTGGGATTCACAATATCAGTATCTCCTCGGTGGTGCAAAGGCAGATTAACCCGCAAGAGGCGGAGATTATCTGGATCACGCACCGCACGCAGGAGGGCGCGATACGCCATGCAACCGCCGAAATCCGACGTCTACCCGTCGTGATGGACGTGTGTAACACCATTCGCGTGGAAGAATGAAGCTCATCGACCGCATGTTGCTATCGGAACTGCTGGTGCCCTTTCTGGCGGGCACGCTGGCTGTGGTGCTGATGCTTATCGGTAACATGCTGTTTTTTTATGCCGAGGTGCTGTTCGCAAAGGGTGTGCCGGTGCTTGCCGTTGCCCAGATGATTATCTATCATACCCCCTTCCTGCTGGTGTTGACTCTGCCGGTGGCAACGGCACTGTCAGTGTCGTTGGCGGTGAATAGGCTGGCAAGGGACTCGGAGATTGTGGTGTTGCGCAACGCGGGCGCGAGCCTCTGGCGTATCTTCCTGCCCCTGCTGGTAGCGGGAATGGTGATTTCTATGGTGAACTTCTGGCTCGAGGAGTCGGTGGTGCCGCGGGCAGAACAACAGTTCCGCCGTGTGCGAGACCGCATCTTCCTGATGCAGACCGCGCCGATGTTCCGCTCGAACGTGGTTTTTAAAGTGGGCGATTACGCCTTCTATATCGGCATGGTGGAGAACGTGCAGGGCAACCGTGCCGAGTTGCGCGATGTGCAGGTGTGGGAGATGCCCGTATCGGGTTATGCGCGGACGATACTGGCGCCTCGCGCGGTGTATGACGACGGGATATGGCGTTTCTACAACGCGCATGTGCACATCTACGGCAGGGATGGGTTCGCTATAGATGCCCGCGCTGCCGGAGAGATTACGATTAATCTGAGGGTCGCGCTGGAGGAACTGCTCAGCCCACCGGCACCCGAGGAAACTAACGCCGCAGAACTGCGTCGCCAGGCACAGGAGCTGGAAAAAGCTGGCATGCCAGCGACGCGGTTGTGGGTAGGATACTATTTCAAGTATTCCATCCCCTTCGCGTGTGCGGTGTTTGCCCTGTGCAGTGCGCCTCTCGCGCTCACCTTCGCCCGCGCGGGCAGCTTTATGGGAGTGTTGCTGGCGATTATTCTCGTATTTCTGTTCTGGAATACCCTCCTGCTGGCGCGGTTGCTGGGCAATCAGGGGTTCTTGCCACCGGCGGTTGCCGCCTGGGCGCCCAACGTGCTGTTCGCTGCTGGCGGACTGTTTATCCTGTGGCGATTGGAGTAAGCAATGAGCCGTTTGAAATCCAAAAAGCAAGAGTTGCCTGACGCGGCGCAGGCTGAAACCTTGACGACTCCATCCAGTGACAGCATCATCGCTGTGCATCTGCGCGAGGACTGGGGACAAACGCTGGCTGAAATGCAGGATGCCCGCGAGATAGGGCAGTGGGTGACGGAACAGCGCGATCTTCTGATGCATCACATCCAGCCGCAGCAGGATGGACTGTATACCTGCCGTTCTTTTACCGCCCTTGCGGACGCGGTGGTGCGTCGGTTGTTCCAGCTGGCTATTGAGCGCGCACACGTCGCATACCCTCCCGAGATTGCGGTCGCAGCCACGGGCGGATACGGGCGCATGGAACTGTCGCCGCACTCGGATATCGATATCACCTTTATCCCGGAGCGTGACGGCGACGCCACTACCGACCGCATCATCCGCGAGATGTTTCGCCTGCTGATGGACGTGATGATGGAGTACGGTCACCTGAAGGTGGGCTACGCCTATCGGCTCATTGAGGACTGTGCGACGCTAGACCACACTACCCAGACCACCCTCGTGGACGCGCGACTGGTCACAGGGAGCCGACGCATCTTCGCCCGCTTTCTGGAGGAGTTCTGGGCAAACTTCAATCCCACCGATTTTCTCTTCCGCAAAATCGCCGAGCGGCGGCAACTACGCGCCCGTTATGGCACCACCCCCTACCTGGTAGAACCGAACATTAAGGAGGGAGCAGGCGGTCTGCGCGATATTCACCTCGTGCGGTGGCTGGCGGCGGGATGGGCAGGTCTGCCCACGGCGGGGGAGTGGGAACAGCTGGTAGCCCGTGAGTGGCTGACGCCGGAGGACGCAGAACGCCTGATGGAGGCGCACGAGTTTCTGCTGCGCGTGCGCAACCACCTGCACATTCTGGCAGGGGAACAGCGAGACGTTCTCACCCCCGCGAAGCAAGAGCAAATCGCCCCTCGTCTGGGATACGAGCCCGCCGAGCATGTGCCCGCAGTGGAACGGTTCATGCACGATTACTACCGTCACGCCGCAGACGCACACCGAATCTGCGAGGAGGTTATCCACCGAGTGGAGCAGGGGAGGCACGTGTTGGGCATTGGGCTGGACTGCGAGCGCAAAGAGGTGATACCGGCGCAAAATCTGCTGCAGCGCGAGGACCCCGTGTGGATGGTGTGGGCAGTGCGGCTGGCACTGGAGTACGACCTGAGCCTCAGCACCCCCCTGCAACGCTTGATGAGACAAACCGTTCAGCAGAAACCGTCCACGCAGGACCCCAAACACCTTGCAGAGACCTTTCTTTCCATCCTGCGTGCCCCTGGCGGGGTAGCCCGCGCCCTGCGCCAAATGGCAGACACGGGTGTACTGGGGTGGATTCTCCCGGAGTTTGAGGCGACCCGTACCTTAATCCCTTACGACCCGTCGCACAACTTCACCGTGGGCGAGCATACCCTGCGCGTGATCGAAAACATCGATGCACTGAATACTGTCACCGACCCCAACTACGCAGACTACCGGCGTATTTTTCAGGAGACGCCCCACCGCGAGATACTGTACCTCGCCGCGCTGCTGCACGACGCAGGCAAGGCAAACCCCCAGATGGACCACGCCGAAGCCGGGGCGCAGATGGCGCAAGAGGTGGGCAAAAGGCTGTACCTGAGCGAGGACGCCATTGCCGACCTGGTGTTTCTGGTGAGACACCACCTGTTGATGGCGGAAACCTCCCGACTGCGCGATCTCAACTTGGACGAAACGATACGTGATTTTGTGCATATTGTGGATAGCGTAGAGCGACTGAACATGCTGTATATCCTGACCTATGCCGACACCCATGCCGTCGGCAGCGGGCAGTGGACGGAGGTGAAAGCCGCCTTCCTGCGGGAACTGCACCGTAAGGCGGAGCGGTTCCTGATGGCATCAGAGGCAGTGGAGCACGCGCCGCCCGACATCGGCAGATTCCGCCGTCGGCTGGCGAAGGAACTGAGTCTCGAGAACCTGCCGGAAGACCTGGTTACCCGTCACCTGAACCAGATGCCCGCAACCTATTTACTCAACACGCCGCAGGAGCAGATTGGCTTGCACATCCGCATGGTGCAGGAGGCGATTAAAGGCACGCCCCAGCTGGCGTTCCAGACTCCTCCCGATGCCTCGGTGACCGAGCTGACCGTGTGCGCCATCGATGACCCGGAGCCGGGCTTGCTGGCGAAGATTGCGGGGGTGCTTTACGCGGGACAGGTGGCGGTACACGCGGCGAACGTGTTCACCCGCTCGGGAGAAATCAAGATTGCGTTGGATACGTTGTGGGTGGACTATCGCGGACGTCCCATACCGCCCGCCAAGCGAGCGGAGATCGAAGATCACATGGTCGCGGTGCTGACGGGCGAGATGTCGGTAGCGGAACTGCTTCAACGTCGGCGGCGCCCCGAACAGACCCGTCCGGAGCTGGTCAGCCTGGTGGTGCATCACGACCTGTCCGAGCAGTTCACGGTGATCGAGGTGCGCACCACCGAGCATATCGGGATGCTGTACTGGGTCTGCCGTGCGCTGTCGCAGCTGGGCTGGAACATCCACAGTGCGAAGCTCAGCACGTGGGCGGGCAAGGCGGTTGGCGTTTTCTACATCACCGATGCCGAGGGACGCAAAATCCACGCCGACGCCCAACGGCTGAAGGACACGCTCGCCGAAGGGGCAGAGGCGTTGTAGTAACGGGTGATGTAATAGGAATTGCAGGGAGGTGGCGCAAAGGTGGAAGAACGTGAAGAAGGCAGCACTCATCAGACGCCGTCGAGTAGGGATGTCTTTGCCACTTTGAAGGAGGCATCCATCCAACACGGCAGCCGCGAGGCTTTACTCTTCTGCTTTGGACGACTTGCCAGTTGCGCCGACGAGTTGAAACGACTGGAAGACCAGATTGAACAGATGGACACCGCCGCCGTGGAGAAAGCAGGCTCGTCTTTAACCTTTGCAGACAACCGACCACAATGAGCCGCTACCTCATGGACACCAACCATGTCAGTGGTCTGTGGAGAGGGGAGGAACGCCTCGCCGAAAGGATTAGGTCGTTCGATGGCGTGGTTTATCTGTGCACTCCAGTGGTTGGAGAGCTATGGCACATGGTGTATTCCAGTCAACGACAGGCAGAAAACATCGTCGAATTGGAGATTCTGCTGAGCCTTTTCCCTGTGTTGGCTTATGATGACCTTGCCGCACGTGAATATGGACGTATCCGCTCTTTGACCAAGCAACAGGGCTTCACACTACCGCCTTTTGACGCGATGATCGCTGCAACTGCACTGGTGCATGGTCTAACTGTGTTGACCTCGGATAGCGATTTCCTGCGGATTCCCGATTTGCAAGTGGAGAACTGGCTGATGTGAGCGCTGCTTAGGGAGATGATGGTAGACAAGCGAACCGCTGGGATGAATCTGAGATGCTTCGCTAACGCTTAGCATGACAATGGAGTGCCAACATCACATGACAGAAAGGTCATTGCCAGGAGTGCCGACATGAGTAAAGACGGGTCTCCGATCACGAGCGTGGATAAAAACGCACGCCTGATCGAGGTGGACTTCCCGTTACAGAAAGTCTCCCAGGAGTCGGTGCGCGAGAAGAACATCCGCCACGGGCACATCAGCACGCTACACATCTACTGGGCGCGTCGCCCGCTGGCGGCGTCAAGGGCGTCTATCCTGGCTGCCCTGTTGCCCGACAACCCCGCCACACGCCACGAACACCTGAAACTGATCGAGCAGCTTGCCCCGTGGGAGGCGGTAGCGAACGGCGGTTCGCCCGCGCCCCTGCAACGGGCGCGCGCCCTGATTCGCGAGGCGTTCGGCGGGCGCGCCCCGCGCGTGCTGGACCCCTTCGCAGGCGGCGGCAGCATCCCGCTGGAGGCGATGCGACTGGGCTGCGAGACCTACGCGCTGGACTACAACCCCGTCGCCGTGCT
>JAPWUZ010000136.1 GCA_028275265.1 Armatimonadota bacterium
GAGAGCATGAGCAGCAAACCCGAATGCTGGCTGTTTGGTGTGCAGTCACGCGCGACGGAAACCGAGCTTTGGTGGCGGTTGGACACCTTCGTGGACGCGACAGATGTGGGTTGGTGTTTGTGTTTGACGACGCAGGTTGCTTGCAACGAATACGTGCATTGCCGGGACGTGTGGAAGGTATCGCCCGGCATTCCGCCGACAATCTGTTCTTGATTTCGCTTGTCCTCGACGACAACAAGCCACATCCCTGTGGCAGATGCACATTGCTTATGGATAAGGATGGCAACGTGCTGGGGCGTTTTGCCGAGAAGTCCGGTGAGGAATTACGGTCTGTCCCAGTTATGTTGGAATCAGACGAAATCGCGTGGGATGCCAGGTTCACGGCTTACTACCGCCTGCCCAAGCCGGGTTCCCGCGCCTTTTAACGCGGTGCATGGTCTGACTATCTCTGGTAGCAGGTCTGATCCCTTTGCGGTGGTGTGAGGGGCGCAGGAAAAGGTGCAGGTTTCGTCCCCGCGTTGCCCGGCACTTTCAGCCGCTGGGATACACATCAGGCTCTTGCGCGAACACGCTGTAAGGAGAGTTGTTACCCACTGAGCCTCCGGTGCGTCCAAATAGCGAAGGAGGGAAATCGCGATGCGACTCTTCGCCGGATTGCTCTGCGCTGGCGCGCTGAGCCTGATGGTGACCACTGCGGGATGGACGCAGCCTGATCTGGGCAAGTTCGACGCCAAACTGCTGAGCGGAAACTGGGAACAGGATATCCCCGTCATCCTGCCTGCTTGGGAAGGCTCCTCAAACGAAGGTTACCGGCTCCGAGAGGCGCAAGGGCTGACCGTGAATAGGCTATGCCCGGAACAAAACTTGTACAATCTTATCGCCGACAATCCCCATCTTGACCCCAATCTCATCTACAGGTGGCTCTACTACCCGCATCCCGAGATCAAGCCGAAGTTCCTCCGACCGGCTCACGAGCGAGCGGGCGACGCGATGCTTTCCGGTCGCGTGGATGCACCCAATGTGTACGCCGGGGTGCGCAAACGCTTCCGATGGAAGTTCCCCGGCGCGACGGGTCTGGAAAACCTGGAGGAACTGCAAGAAGAGGTGCTGTGGGTGTGGAAACCCGAAGGGTGGGGTTTTGTCGCCGAGACATATTGCGCCACCGCGAGGCTGAACGACCGGTATAAAGCCGTTCTGCTCTGGCAGCAACCGGAGGGGAGCCGGCGGATACGGTATCGGGTCGCCTGCCTGGATGCGGAGAGGGGTGAGCGATGGATGGCGCCTTTACCGGTGTGGGAGGCGGTGGAACATCTGGAAACAGTGACGGGCAAGCAGATAGCCCGCCTCTGGGAGAAGCATGAGGAGGAGTATAGAAGGCTCCGCTTCTGGCTAAGCGTGACGCGGGACGGCAGTCGCACGTTGGTGGTAGCCTGCGCCTTCGACTACGACTGGGAGCACTCGCTGCTCTTCGTGTATGATGGGGAGGGGAGACTGCTTCGGACGCGCGCGTTGCCTGCATATTGCAATGGGATTGGGCGGGGCTTTGCGGATAATCTTTTCCGCTTGGGTTTGGCGAAAAAGCCTTCTGGCAGCGCGGTTCTGACGACGGCACGCCTGCTTGTGGACAGGGAGGGCAACGTGCTGGGGCGTTTTGCACGGAAGCTGGGCGAAGAACTGCCTCCGCTGGTGCATCTGGATAGTGACGAGATTGCGTGGGATAGCAGGTCCACCGCCTACTATCGCTTGCCGAAGCCGGGTTCACGCACGTATTAGGCGCACAGCGACCATGGCGCAAGAACGCGCAGTGAAGGCGTCAGCAGCTTCAGGGTGTGCCCAGTGATTACACCAGCGACAGCAATTTGCCGCTGATGGTGGTCTGCCCGGCGAGGTCTACCTCGACCCTTCCCAGAAACCGCGCGTAACTGCCCGCCTGCACAATCGCCACGCGCCCCTCGCGCTGCGGTTCCTCCAGCACCGAGTGGCTGTGCCCGCCGATAATTAGGTCGATCTGCGGCGCACGCTTTGCCAGCTCGATATCCTGCTTCAGCCCGATATGCGTCAGCGCAATCAGCAGGTCTACCTGCGGGCGCAACCGCTCCGCCATCTCCGCGCCCACGCGGATGGGGTCGTCGAACACGTACGCGCTCACGCGGTGGCTCAACATGCGCTCGGTAATCATCGGCACCGTGACGCCGAAGATGCCTACCCGCCCAACGGGTGTCTCCAGAATCAGGTGGGAGCGCACCGGCAATCGCGCATTGCCGCGCGCACGGATGTTGGCGCACAGCACGGGGAAGCGCGCCCGGTTCAGCTTGGTGGTGAAGCCGATCTCGGTTAGGTGGAACTCGCGGTTGCCGATGGTCATCGCATGGTAGCCGATGGTGGTCATGCGCTCCAGAATGGCTTCGCCCGCGGGGTTGAACGTCAGGTTGCCTGCGCCGATGGCATCGCCTGCATCCAGCAGCAGCACAGGCGGGTTCGCCCGCTCCGCCTCTACCATCTCCATCAGCTGTGCGGCACGCTGTTCGTCGCGAGCCAGCACATTGTGCATGTCATTGGTATGCAGGATGACCAGCCGACTCACGACGCACTACCTGCCTCCTTTCGCGACTGCAGGTACGCCTCCACCGCCTTCTCCCAGTCGCCGCGCGCCTTCAGCAGCCATTCGCACACCTCACGCACCGCGCCGTTACCGCCCGTCGCTTTCGTCACGTAGTGCGCCTGCGCCTTCAGCATGGCGTCCGCGTTTGCCACCGCGACCCGCACACCCACCGCCTCGAACGCGGGCAGGTCGTTCAGGTCATCGCCCACGTAGAGCAGCTCGTCCGCTTTCATCTGCCACTGCTGGCGCAGCCTTTCAATCTGCGCCTTCTTGTCGCGCACGCCCTGATAGCAGTCGGTGACCCTCAACTCGGCGGCGCGACGGGTGATGGCTTCGGCGACACGCCCCGAAAGAATCACCACGCGGATACCGGCATGACGCAATAGCTCCATCCCTAGTCCGTCCGCAACGTGGAAGCGCTTGATTTCGCGTCCCGTGGGGTCATAGTAAATCCCGCCGTCGGTCAGCACGCCGTCCACGTCCAGCATCACCGCTTTCACCGCCTGCAGCCTCTGTACAAGGGCGGATTCCGAGAGGGTGAGAGAGTTCTGTTCCACCATCGCTACACAATCCCCGTCCTCAACAGGTCTTTAAGCATCAGCATCCCGACAGGCTTGCGCTGCTCGTCCAGCACGGGCATCTCACCGATTTTGACCGGCAGGCTTTCAAAAAGATGTAACGCCTCTATCGCCAGCGGGTTGCCCTGAATGACATAAGGCGTGCGGGTCATCAGCTCCTCGGCGGGACGCTCGAGGCTTGCGACGTCGCGCAACAGGTGTCGGCGGATGTCGCCGTCGGTGATGATGCCCGCCAGGGTGCCGTCGTCATTGACAATGCACGCCGCGCCCGCGTTCGCCTTTGTGATGGCGAACAGCACTTCGCGCAACGGCTTCGCTTGATGCACCACCGCCACGCTGTCGCCCGTGCGCATCACGTCATGCACCCGCAGTAGCAAACGCCGGCCCAGCGTGCCCGCCGGATGAAACACCGCGAAGTCTTCGGGGGTGAAACGCCGTTCCTGCATCACCGTAATCGCCAGCGCGTCGCCCATCGCCAGCATGGCGGTGGTACTCGCTGTGGGCGCAAGGTTGTACGGGCAGGCTTCGCGTTCCACCGACACGTCCAGCACCACGTCCGCCGCCTGCGCCAGCGTGGATTCGGTGCGTCCCACCATGGCAATCAGCCGCACGCCGATGCGCTTCAGCGCGGGCAGGATTGCCAGCAGTTCGTCGGTCTCGCCGCTGGTGGAGAGCGCAAGCACCACATCCTCCGGCGTCACCATGCCCAAATCGCCGTGGACGCCCTCGGCGGGGTGCAGGAAGAAGCTGGGCGTGCCCGTGCTGGCGAAGGTGGCCGCCACTTTGCGGGCAATCGCGCCCGACTTGCCCATGCCGGTGGTGACCACCCTGCCTTTGCAGGCAAGTATCATCTGCACCGCCCGAACGAACCGCTCGTCCAGACGGTCTATCAGGCGCAAAATGCTCTGCGCCTCCGTGTGCAACACCTCTCTGGCTGTTTCTATCATTCCACTGGGTATTATACCAGAACGCTCTGACTGACCCCCAGCCGTATCCCTTGCAGGCGATTTCTTTGCGCACCGCGAAGAGGATGGCAGGGGGTGATAGACATGCAAGAGGTTGTCCAGCAACTGCTCGAGTGCAGGGTGGTAGGTATTTTGCGCCTGCCGCAGTCCGACCTTGCGCTGCGGGCACTGGAAGTGGCGATTGAGCACGGACTGCGGGCCGTGGAGGTCACCATGACCACGCCCAATGCGCTGGAGATTCTGCGCTCCGCGCGCCAGCAATGGTACGGCAAGGCACTGGTCGGCGCAGGGACAGTGTTGAACGCGGAGGAGGCGCGGGCGGTCATCGACGCAGGGGCGCAGTTTGTGGTATCGCCGATACTGGATGCGGGGATGGTGGAGACCGCGTTGCGGGCGAATGTGCCTCCCATTCCGGGGGTCTTCAGCCCGACCGAGATTTTCCACGCCTATCGACTGGGCGCGCCCGTGGTGAAAGTGTTCCCGGCGGTAACACTGGGCACCGCGTTTTTCAAGGAGATGAAAGCGCCGTTGCCGCAGATACCGCTGATGGCGGTGGGAGGCTTGAACGCGCACAACGCCGCTGAATACCTGCACGCAGGCGCGGATATGGTGGGCGTGGGCGGCGCGCTGTTCCCGAAGGCGGCGATACTGGCAGGCGAGTTCGAGGGCGTGGCGCAAACCGCGGAAGCACTGGCGGCATTGAGTCACCTGCATATCCAACACGCCTAATCTGCTATAATAGAAGCGGGAGGTGAGGCGTGTGGCGACCGTGCAGATACAACGCCCGGTGCATTACCCGGAATCGGATGGCAAGCCGATGGCGGAGACACCAGAACATCTGGAAGCGATGCTATATTTGATCGACGCGCTGCAGCGGTACTTCGCGGCACGGGACGATGTGTATGTCGCGGGCAATCAGTTCCTGTACTGGGTGGAAGGCAACCCCTCGCAGCGCGTCGCCCCGGACGTGTATGTGGCTTTCGGCGTACCCAAACGCCCGTGGCGCGCTACGTGGAAGGTGTGGGAAATCGGCAAGGCGCCCGATGTGATCATCGAACTCACCTCCCGTTCCACTGCAGGGGAAGATTTGGACAGGAAGTATCGACTCTATCAGCGGCTGGGTGTGCAAGAGTACATCTTGATAGACGTGCGGCGCGAATATCTGATAGAACCGGTCATCCTGCACCGCCTGGTGGGGGGCACATACCAGCAGATGCCGACGGAGCACCCCAGCGATCACGAGTGGCGCGTGCATAGCGAGTTGTTGGGGCTGGAGGTCGTCGTGCGTGCGGAGGACGGGGGTTACCAGGTGCGCCTGTTTGACCCCGTGCGCGGGCGCACGATACCGACGGGAATGGAGCTGCAGGCGGAAGCAATGGAAGCACATCGTAAAGCGGAAGAGGAAGCTTCCGTGCGTGCCCAGCTAGAAGCCCGATTGCGTGCACTGGAAGAGGAGCTGGCGCGGAGAAAAAACGAAGGAGAAACACACACGTGACCTATCGCGGAGTGGTCGTAGCTCGAAACGGCGCGGTAGCCACTTCTCAGCCGCTGGCTACGGCGGCGGGGCTGCATGTCTTGCAAAGCGGGGGCAACTTCGTCGACGCTGCGCTCACTATCAGCGCGGTGCTGACGGTGGTGGAACCCTACAACAGCCATCTGGGTGGTGATGCCTTCGTGGTGCTCTACGACGCCCGCACGCGACAAACGCACGCGCTGAACGCCTCCGGTCCCGCCCCGCGAGCCGCCACGCGGGAGCGCTTCCGCGACGGGATTCCCCTGCGAGGCATCCAGAGCGCGTCGGTACCGGGGCTGGCATCCGCGTGGGCGCTGCTGCACGAGCGATACGCCACCCGCGAGCTCGCCGAGTTGTTGCAACCTGCTATCCGCTATGCGCAACAGGGCTTTCCCGCAGGCTTCCGCTACAGCCAGGTGTTCCACGCGCATGCCGACCTGCTGCGGCAGTTTCCCATCACCTGGCGCGAGCTGCTGCCCGACGGCGAGCTGCCTTACCCGGGCAAAATGGTGACACAGCCAAACCTTGGCTGGACGCTGAGCCGCATCGCCGCGCACGGGTCGATGGACTTCTATCGTGGGGAGATTGCCCAGCGCATCGTGCGACACTGCGAGCTCCACGGCGGACTGTTTACCGAGCAAGACCTCGCCGAGCCGCCCGCCGAGTGGCTGGAGCCGCTTCGCGTGGAGTACCGCGGTTACACCTTGCACGCACAGCCGCCCGTCTCGCAGGGACATATCCTCGCGCAGATGCTAAACATTCTGGAGGGCTACGACCTGCACCGCATGGGTGCGCTCAGTGCTGACGTCATCCATCTGCAGGTGGAGGCGAAAAAACTCGCCTTCGCGGACAGGCACGCCTATCTGGGCGACCCGCGCTTCGTGTCCGTGCCGATGGATGTGCTGCTGAGCAAGCAGTACGCCGAACGGCGCAGGCGACAGATAGACCCCGACCGCGCCGCCGACCACGTCACCGCAGGAGAGATAGAACACGACACCACCTACTTCTGTGTGGTAGACCGCTACGGGAACGCCATCTCCTTCATCCAGAGTATCTTCCACTCTTTCGGTTGTGCGGAGGTGGCGGAGGGCACGGGCATCCTGTTCAATAACCGCATGACGGGCTTCTCGTTAGACCCCAACAGCCCCAATGTGCTGGAGCCGGGCAAGCGCACCGCGCACACCCTCAACGCCTACCTGCTTACCCGCGGCGAAGAGCTGGCGTTCGTGGGAGGTACGCCGGGCGGCGATGTGCAGGTGCAGAGCAACGCACAGGTCATCTGCAACCTCATCGACTTCGGCATGAACCCACAGGAGGCGGTAGAGGCTCCCCGCTGGCAACACGACCCGGAGGGGCTGAAAGTGGAGCGCCGCGTGCCGACGGAGACTCTGGTCGCGCTGGAGCAGAAGGGACATCACGTGCTGTTGCTGCCGGAGTGGGGGCAATCGGGCGCGGTGCAGGTGATTGCCGTGCATCCCGAAAGCAAGGCGTTGCTGGCCGGCTCCGACCCCCGCTG
>JAPWUZ010000137.1 GCA_028275265.1 Armatimonadota bacterium
GTGTGGATACGCCAGCAGGTGCTGGAGGAAATCCAGCAAGGGCGATATGGCAGGCGTCTGCCGACGAAACAGCAGATGGCTGAGCGGTTCGGAGTAAGCGTGGGCACCATATCGCGCGCGCTGGACGCCCTGTGTCAGGAAGGGTGGCTGGAGTATAAACGAGGCGCCGGTATCTATGCGTGTGTTCCTTCTGTTCCTCGCGTCAAACAGATAGCCTTCGTGGTAAGTGCACCTGCCGACGTGATGGAGCATACCTATCACGGTCCCCTCTTCCGCGCTTTATGCGATGTGTGTGCTGAGGCGAATATCAACCTGATGGCAGCCTTTATCCCTGTCCCGGAATGGCAACATCTGCCGGAGCGCTATCCGGGCACCGCTTTCTATGTGGCGGCGCCGCCCGCTACCAGCGTGGATGTGTTGACCTCTCTCTGGCATCAGGGTATCCCTCTGGTAGCGGCTGGAGCCTCGTGGCGCGAGCCGGTAGCGTTTCCAACAATAGACAGCGACAACCATGACGGCGCGCGGCGCGGGGTGGAGTATCTGCTGCATCTGGGACACCGGCGTATCGCATACGTCAACGGCTCGGAGGACAGCACCAACTGCCGGGACCGTCTGGCAGGTTATCTGGACGCTTTGCGGGCGTGGGGCATCGAGGCAAAGCCCCAGTGGATTATCCGCCCCGATGATGACACTCACCTTTCGCCTTCTGCACGGAACGCTCTGGTGGACCTGTTGCTCATGCCGGATCGTCCTACCGCCATCTTCTGTGCGGGCTATTTTCTGACACTGGGCGTGATGTCACTTGCAGAGCAACTGGGCATTGCTATTCCACGCCAGGTAAGCGTTCTGGGCACCGATGACCCTGTGTCGGCACAGTATCTCAATCCGCCGCTGACCACCCTGCGTCAGCCGCTGTATCAGATGGGCAGGCGGGCAGCGCAGGTATTGCTGGAGAACGCGACGCGGCGGTCCGGAAGGACTGTTGTGCATGAAAAGTTACCGATGGAGCTGGTTACCCGCGCTTCGTGCGCGCCACCAGAAGAGCAAAACAGGTAGCAATCGTCTGCCGCGGCGGACGTTAGCGATAAAACAAAAACAAAAAAATCTATGTTCGAGGAGGTCGTTTCAACCATGCGACGCAGCGGTTTCACGCTGATTGAGCTGCTTGTAGTTATCGCGATTATCGCGATACTGGCAGCGATTCTGTTCCCTGTCTTCTCGCAAGCACGCGAGCAGGCACGCAAGACGTCCTGTCTGTCCAACACCAAGCAGATTGGGCTGGCGGTGGGCATGTATGTGCAGGATTACGATGAGAGGTTCTTCGTGCAGCCGTGGCCGGGTGGCTGTCCCGATACCGGCTACTTCACGGTGAACCCGAACCATCCCAAGCAGCACTGGGCAACGCTCATCTACCCGTACGTCAAGAACGGCGGCATTTTCGATTGCCCCAGCTATGCTGGCACCACTTACGTGGCGGCATACGCGCTGTGGGTGTGCGGCGACCCTGAAAGGAAGCGCATTGTGCCGTTCGTCGAGTACGGAATCAATGAACTCCTGCTGACCGGCGGTACGTCCCTCGCGGCGATTCAGTCGCCTTCCAATATCGGCATCATCGCCGATAACAACTACATCTTCAGCTGGCGCAACTGCCTCGTGGGTCCGCTGGACAGCCAGCCGCGCTACTACTGGACGGAAGGACGCGGTGGCTGGGAGTTCTATCAGGGCAATCCGCGCCACCAGGGCGGTATGAACTTCGTGTACGCCGACGGGCACGCGAAGTGGGCGCGCTCTACCAATAACCCCAACCCGAAGCCAGACCGGCCGTACGAGTGGGGTTACTATCCGGTGCTGATGTCGGATGATATCTGCACACCTCCGTAAGCACGAGGGGAAAAGGCAATGAATAAAAACATTTCCACACCGGTAGCTATCGCGATTATCGTGGTGGTGCTGCTCGTGGTCGGCTTCTTCCTCTACCGCGGGATGACCGGAGGGGTACAGGGCAACGGTCGTGAAGGTGAAGTGCAGGCCGCCCCTCCGATCCCCGGCGGAGGAGCACCGCCCGGCGCGGTGGCTCCGGGTAGCCAGTAAAAACAGATGGGGAGAGGCACAGGACCTCTCCCCATCATCGTTTCACCGCGACATTAGGAAAAAGGTGTCACCATCTGTGCTCAGTGTGCCCGTTTTGCCACCAGAACAGCCGCAGTAGTAGGGGGCGTTTTGCAGGTTGGCTTCGTCTACTTGTTTCTCAGGCGGAAGAGCCGCTTTGCCTGATCGGGGGCGTGTCCGTCCAGCAAGATGCGGGCAATATCGGCGTACATGCGCAGGCGAGCCACCGTGCCGCGCAGGCGTCCCAGTTTCTCCTCCTTCATCGGGTGGGTGACTCCAATCAGAGGCACATACTGTACCCGCCACCGCTGGCGAACCGCCCAGCGCGTAATCTGCGTTTCCACCCCGAAACGGGCGAACTGTACGTTTGGCACCTCCAGAAACAGCTCCCGCCGGATGGCGCGTTGACCGCTGACGAAGGGAAACAGCTTCTGAGCAAGGTCGGTCGCGCGTCTACCCCCGCGGAAAACCCCCAGCGTCATGTCGGCATCGTCGCGGTATACGGGTTCCACCAGGCTATCGACGTGTTCTGGGGTCAGCCCGATCAGGTCGGCGTCCAGAAAGACAAGCAACGGCGCGTCCGTGTGGCATGCGCCCACATGCATCGCCCCGCCCTTGCCGAGATTCTGGGGAAGTTGCAATGCGCGCACCCCGTCGAAATGGCGAGCCACCTCGTACGTGCCGTCTACCGAGCCGTCGCTGACCACCAGGATATCGTCCACCAGCGAAGCCGCACGCACTGCCTCCAGCACCCGGGGCAGACGGGTTTCTTCGTTATAAGCAGGGATAATGGCGGTGACTCTCATTGCCCCGGCGCTGCGCTTGGAGTTTGTCGGTCGGGCAGTTCTGCAATCAGCTTCTTCGCCCTCAGGATACGGTTTTCGGTGAGCGGGTGAGTGCGCAGGTTCGCAAGCAGTCCCTTCATGGGGCTTTTCTCCAGTTTCTGCAGCTTCTCGAAGAAGCGCACCAGCCCTTCGGGGTCATATCCGGCGGCGTAGGTATAGTGGATACCACGTCGGTCGGCATCGTATTCATCATCGCGGCTGTACTGCAGCATGACCAGCGAGGTCGCAATGCTTGCCACCTTCTGTGCACTGCCCTTGGTGCCCAGAGAGATGGCGAGGTCTGCCAGGATGCTGCTGGATATCTGCTTTGCCGCATGGTGTGCCACGATATGCCCGACTTCATGCGCGATGACCGATGCCAGCATATCCCTGTCATCGCCGACCTGCTCCATCAAACCGCGAAAGACGTAAACCGGACCGCCGGGCAGAGAAACGGCGTTAATCTCTTTGGTATCCAGCACCTTAAAGGTGAACGGAAAATCCGGCGCACGTTTGCCTTCCACCCGCCGCATTCCATCCAGTATGCGCTGACCAATCTCCTGAACCAGCGCTACGCGCTCGGGGTTGGTGTCCAGTTTGTACTCCTTCTCAATCGCGGCAGCGCCTTCTTTGCCAATCTGGATTTCGTCCTGTTTGCTCAGCAGGTTCGTGCCGCGACAGCTCGTCAACGAGAGCATCGCCGGCACAAGCAGAAGGAGTACCCCTATCCATATCCACCGCGCGGTGCGTGTCATGGTGTTTTCTCCTGTTTACCTGACCAGAAACGTGCCAGCTCCTTGCGGGCACTGTCCAGCATCTGCTGCACTTGCTGCAGGGCATGCTGGGTGTCATCGTTTTGGTGCGCAGCTTCGGCAATCGTTTTGCTACCCAGTTCCATCTCCTTCTTCGCCTCGTCCAGCTTGCCCGAGCTCATCAGCTGCAAAGCCCGCTGCAGATGACGCTTCGCCTCTGCGATTCCTGCCGATCCCGTCCTGTTCTGCTGGCTGGCAAGCTTCACTTGTATCTGCTCCACCTGCTGGCGGATGTCGTTCAACTGCAGATGATTATACACCACTCCTGCACACGCCGCTACCGCCAGCAGGAAAGTCACAAACCGCATTTACGACGCCCCCTTTCCGTGCAGACGCGCCTGTAACCACCACCACAGGCGGGTTTCCCAGTCTACCCGTTTTCGCCACGCCCATGCAAGCGCACCCTGCGCCCAACAGGCTCGACGGTGCCACTGTACCTGCGGCTTCCAGCGATACTTGTACGGCTCGTCGCCACGCAGGAAGTCAAACACGACGCAGCCTTCCTCTATCGCCCGACGGATGGCGTAGGCGGTCAGCACCGTGCCCATGCTGTAGCGGGCAAGCGACGGCTCGAACCCTCCCAGATAGTAATACGCACGCCGCCCAAAGTGAAACACATACAGCACCGCCCGAATCGCTCCGTCTATCCGCAAGGTGTGCAGCCGCAGCCAACCGTTTCGCTGCGCGACGGTCGCCCACTCGCGATGAAACTGTCTCACGCGCGGGTGGTAAAAGCCACCCGGTAGCCACCGCTGTCGCCAGCGGCGCGTGTGCAGGGCGAACAACGCCTCCAGCGCTTCGGGTAGCTCGGTTTCTGACGCCGTGTCAATGTGCAACTTTCCCAGCTCGCGCGCCATCTGCCGCTGCGCGTAGCCGATGTTGAAGCGCGTCTTCTTACTTAAAGACCCCCAGTACGCCTCCCACGTTTCAGGCAACAGCACGTAAGGGCACTTTTCCTGCCACACTACCTGCCAGCCGCGCGCCTCGGCAATGCGTGCCATCGCCGAACCGTCCGCCAGCTGGTGCAGGTCGGCACAGGGCAGGCTCTCCAGCCATTCGGCAACCGCCTGCGCAACGCCGTTGTCGTATCCAGGGGCGGCGATGATGCCCAGCCTGTCGGAAATGCCTGTGCCTGCCCAGCGCAGCACTGTGCCCATCGCCGTCCGTCTGGTGTACAGCGGCGCAATGCCGACTGTTTCACCGCCGTCCTGCACACGCAGCACCCGCGCTTCCGTTCCCTTGCCAAGGTGCTTCCACCACAGGCTCGCCCACTCCCACGTCTGGAAAAGCGAAACCTGCGGGTTCACCGCCTGCATCTCACGCCATATGCAGCGCAGGCTCTCCTGCCAATCCTCACCGGCAACAACGACCCGAATGCCAGCATCCTCCTCTTACCGCCTGATTATATCCCGTTACCAGGCAGGGCGTCAACCTTGCACCGTTTCGGAGTGTGTGTCGGCACAGGCTGTGCAGGCAACCGTTCACACCCCCGTGCGCAGCAGAAAATACAGCGACACCATGAACCACACCCCGCCCACGAAGCCGATTGCCAGCCCCGCTATCCCCACTATCTCCCAGCGCAATAGCAAACCGACCATACCCAAGGCGTAGCCCAGCAACGTGCTGACGCCCGACGCTATCACCTGTCGCTGATACCGTTTGCGCTGCGGATGATCGATAACGAAGCCGCACTTGGGGCAGGGTTGCGTCGGGTCGCTGACCTCTACCGCGCACTTTGGACATCGGACTGGTGCAGTCAAGGCTTCTTCCTCAGTATTTGCTCAGGAACTGCAACCCCTGGCGTAAAGACTCTACCACATTTTGCCCGCTTTCGTCTTCCACGGCGTACCAACCGTCATAGCCGATGGATTTCAGCAGGGCGATGTACTCGTCCCACGGTACCGCACCCTGGCCAACGGTGGGTCTTTTCGTTTCGGGATGGTGGTCTTTGGCGTGGGTGTGAACGATGTAGGGCGCCAGCTCGCGCACACCCTCCAGCACGCCGTACCACAGCAGGTTGGCGGGGTCATAGTTGACCTTCAGTGCAGGGCTGCCGATGTCCTCAATGAACTGGCGCAGCACGGGCGCAGGTTCCATGCCGGTCTCGATGCAGAAGATGCCCCCCACCTTCTCCGCGTGTTTGGCTATCTGCTCGATAGCGTCGCGGATGATGGGGTAGATGGGGTCGTGTTTGTCCTCTGGAATGACGCCCGGGTGCGTGGTGACGATGGGTGCGCCCATGTCGACCGCCAGTTCGATGCACCGTTGCGTCTTCGCGATACGCTCCTCGATGCCCTCTGCCTCATCGAAGCCGCCGAAGCGCGTGGGTCCCGACATCTGCGCGCAGAAGCCGCTGATTTGCAATCCGAAGGATTCCACCCGTTTGCGCCATTCGGTGCGTTGCGCGCCGACGCACACATCGGGGTCCAGCACGCAGGGACCGTAGCTTGCCACGTTCCACAACTGCACACCCTGAAAGCCGATTTCCGCCGCCGTCTGCAGGGCGTTCATCAGCCCCTCTTCCGTCTCTCCCGCCGACAGCGACCACAACGCCACCCCAATCTTCAGTGAACCCATTCTTTCCACTCCTGTGATACAAAGTCTGTCGGGGATACAGTTGGGCAAAAGGGTGGGGAGTTCCTTGTTTCAGTGCACGTCGACTTCCCGAGTGCAAATCCGTCCACTAACAACAGGCGCATGAACAACGTGGTCGCCGACGGGCACCTGTGTTTGGAAACCGTTACGGTAGGACACTCCGTCCAGCAAAAGTTTCCAGCCCTGATCGGGGGGATTCTCGCAGGGCCACAGTAGTGCTGTGGAGGATTCTATGGCTTCCCGCATCTGTTCGGTCAACCACAGCTCATACGCGCCCTCGCGTCCCGTAAGGTGACGCAAATAGAAGCGTGGATCCCTGTATGCGCCCTGCATCCACTGGTTAAGCAGCAGTCTGCGCAAATAATCCTGCACTTCTTCCGCCCTTTCGAGCAGGTCACTGACCCCACCAATGCTCAGATGCTCCAGTGCCTGCCTGAGAACAGCTTTCAAATCGCGCTTTCCCCAGAGCTGCTGCACGACGGGTATGAGCTGGCGAAACGAGCGAACGATGAAGCGCACAGGTGGGGGAGAAATTAGTTCGAAAGCACGCACTGCGGCCTCCCATGAGAGTCTTTGCCCCCGCAGATGCTGCTCGAGTGACTCCACGTTCTCTTGTTCTTCCTGTACCAGAGCAAGCACTCGCTCAAAGGCACTTTTCAAGGCGATGATTGCATGAAAGCGCAATATGTCAGTCTGGTAGGAACGCAACTTTTGCAGATAGTTTTCCCACGCGACCTCCAGTTCCTGTCGTCTTTGACGATAGTGCTGGTATGCCCAGGCTGCTCCTATGAGCGGGGGCAGAATCGCAGCGATAGACCATACAATCTGCACAT